>MWAR01000188.1 GCA_002068715.1 bacterium ADurb.Bin374 | reverse complement strand
GCCGAAGTAACGCCCGGATCCGGCCCGCAACAGGCGCCCCGGGGCCGCGCGCCCGGCGCCGTTACCCCGGCCGAGCTCGAGGCCCTGACGGCCGAGGTGAAGCGGTCACCGACCTCTCCCGATGCGTATCTGCGCCTCGGCGCGGCCCTGCTTGCCTCGGGAAAGGGCGAACGGGCGTTTTCGACCTTCCGGGCGGCCAAGGCCATCGTCCCGAACGATGCCCGCATCCACCGGCTCGGGGCCGAAATTCTCGAGACGCTGGGGCGGCACGACGAGGCGCTGGCCGCGCTCGACACGGTCGTGACCTTGAGCCCCGGCGGCGATATCGAGGCGGACCTCCAGGCCGCCCGGATCCTACATGAGTCCGGACGGCGTCAGAAGGCGCTTGAACGGCTCCAGCGACTGCGGGAGGCGGCTCCCCGCAAGCCCGAGATTCTCCTCAGACTTGCCGAGATCGAACTGAGTCTCGGTGACGCGATCGCGGCACAGGCCGATCTGATCGCCTACCGGAAGCAGACCGGCGAATCGCGTGAAATGTTTCATCTGCTCGGCCAGGCGATGATGGCCCAGTCGTTCCACGACGGCGCGATCCGCCATTACCGGGACGCTCTGGTGAAATTCCCGGACGACTTCGAACTCCGGCTCGGTCTGGGCCGGGCATACCTGGGAAGCGGCGAACGCGGCCAGGCGATGCTCGAGTTCGAGCGGGCGCTGGCGGCGGCCCCGACGAGAATCCCGGTCCTCCTCGAAATGGGTCGTCTCTACGGCGACATGGGAATGGAGGAAAAGGCCGAAGAGCTGTTCGAACGGATCCACCGGCAGAACGTGCGTGACGGCGAGGTGTTTCTATCGCTGGCGGAATATTATCAGAAGAGGCGCCGGCCCGGCCGCGCGAAAAGCGAACTAGAACGGGCTCGCAGCTGCAGTCCGCATCATCCCGGGATCGTCCGGATGCTGTGCGAGATTCTCGAGGCCGAAAACGACAGGGCGAAAGCTCTCGCCGAATACGAACGGTTTCTCGAAAGCGTTCCCGGAACGGCCTGGGCCCTGGAGGGGGTCATCCGCTGCGCCCGGGCCCAGGGCGAGTTCGTGCGCGTCGCGAAGGCGCAGAAAGCGTTCATCGAGGCCGGCCAGGCAACGCCGGATGCCTGGTGCGATCTGGGGGAAACCATGATCCGGCTCGGCAAGTTCAAGGAGGCCGAGAAGGCGTTTGAAACCGCTTCTCACCTCGATCCTACCTGTACCCGGGCATACCAGGCGCCCGAGCTTATCCGCATCGAGAAAGCCCGCGCCGACGGCGAGCAGTTCGTTCAACAGGCGCGCGAGGCTATCAAGAAGCGGTTCCTGCTCACCGCGGTCGAACGGCTCGATCGGGCTCTCGAGCTCGTGCCGCGCGAAACCGCCTGGATGCGACTGCTTGCTGATGTCTGCCTCCGCATCGGCGCGTTTGGCCGCGCCTCGGAGATGCTCTCGAAAGTGCGTGCCGCCGATCCGCGTGATGTCTGGGTGAGCCGCCAGCTCGCGCGGGTGTACGAGAGCGAGGAAAAGCAGACGCTCGCGATCGAGCTTCTGGCTTCGGCGCTGAAAGATCAGCCGGGAGATGTCGAGACGCACATCGCGCTCCTCAGGCTCAAACGTGGCCAGATCAAGGGAGACCGGTTCGAACGCGACATGCTCGGTTCGCTGATGAAGCACCTCCAGGCTGAGTTTTCGGGGCTGGGCAAAAACAGTCCGGTGCCGTCGCTGGTCGAGGGATTCGCGCAGTATATCTTCGGCATGGGAACCCGTTCCCAGACCGAGGCGCTGGCGCGGGCCCAGGAACTGTTCGAGGAGGCCTTGTACCGCAGCAGTGACGATCCGTGGGCCCAGCGAGGCCTGACACTGGTCTTCCGGGCCCGGGGGGACGTGAAGAAAGCGGCGCACCATCTCCAGGAGGTGGTGAGGCAGAGCTCCGACCCGACACAGCTCCATGCCCTGGCGAAGCTCCACGAGAACTTCCAGTTCTATGGCGATGCGCGGCGCTGTTACACTTCTCTCAAGAATCTGTTTCCGGACAACGGCCTGTACCGTCGCCGGATCGTCGAGATGATGTCGCACGAGAGCGAGGCCGGTGGGAAGAACCTGCTGATGGAATTCCTCGCAACGGTGCAGGAACAGGTCAAGGCGTCCCAGATCGACCCCTGGCCGGCATACGATCTCGCCGTCGCCCAGACGATCATGGCCCGCCGCTCGACGCAGCGCGAGGAATGGTCGCGCCGCGCCCTCCTGAGCTGGAACAAGGCTTCGTCGATGAACGAGGCGCCGCCGTGGTCCCGTTGGGGCCTGATGGAGGCGCAGCTCGAGTTCCTCAAGGGAGCCGAACGGCTCCGGACGCTGAACCAGAACCTGAAACTCTGCGAGAAGATCGCGCGGGAACATCCCGACCTGGCCCCCGCCCATGCCGCGGTTGCCCGGTGCTACCTCGGCTTCGAAGACCTTGCCCAGACGGATCGCGCGGCGAAACACCTGGAGACGGCCGTCTTCCTCGACCCCCACGCGGGCGAATACCAGATGCTGCTCGCGAAAACGTATCGCGAACTCGGTCGCGCGGCCCGGGTGGACGCGATCCGGCAGGCCGTGATACTATCAGAACCGGAGTTGGCTCTGAAGATTTGACGCGCCTGGAAAGGATCTTCCCCAAGGTGCCCGTTTCCGGCGGATATAATATAGAGAAGTTGATAGATTCGGCGCCCGACAAGA
>MWAR01000187.1 GCA_002068715.1 bacterium ADurb.Bin374 | reverse complement strand
GAGATCTCGGCGGCGATGCCTTCACGGACTGAGAACTCGTCCGTCGGGTCGAACTCCGCACGAACGAGGAAGATACCATCTTCGCCGAGGGAAAGCTGCCCCGAAGAGATCGAGGTGACGATGCCGCGCCGTTCCTTCAAAGAAGAGGCGAGCCGGCTGCTGCGTCCCTGGCCGAGCAGAATACCGAGCAGTTCGAGGCCTGCCGCGTCCTCGCGGTTCGCTTGCGATACCGTCCGCCATGCCGACTGAAGATACCCGCGTTTCACGTCGAGGGCCCTGCGGATCGCCGTTCCCGCTGTCGGCCGGGTGGGCAGGGGCGTGAGGGGTTGTACCGGTGCGGGGGCCTCCCAGTCACCGTATAGATCCTCGATTCGCTTCATCACTGCATCGACGTCGATATCGCCGGCGACGAGGATGAACAGGTTGGCAGGCACATACCAGGTTCGGAAAAAGTTCGCCAGCATGTCTCGTGTGATACCGCCCGCTATATTTTCGCGAGGTCCGAGCACCTGGCGACCGTAGGGATGGCCGGGATACAGCGCCGACATCATTTCGTCCCAGAGGATGCGGTGCGGATTGTCGGCGGAGCGCTTGATCTCCTCGATGATCACCGACCGCTCGGCGTCGACCGCCGCCGGATCGAGGACCGACCGACGGATCACGTCGGCGTGGATCTCGAGCGCTTTGTCGAGATGAACCTTCTCGCCGCTGATATAGTAATGCGTATAATCGAGCGACGTGCCCGCGTTGGTGCGGCCGCCGAAACTTTCGATCTCGCGGGCGATCGCGCCGACGCCGCGGGTCGGCGTGCCCTTGAAGAGCGTGTGCTCGAGAAAATGCGCGATCCCGTTCGTCTCGGGAATCTCGTGCCGGCTGCCCGCCCTGACCCAGATGTCGGATACGAACAGTGGCGCGGTGCGGTGCTCGCGAACGAGGATCGTCAGGCCGTTCGGAAGAGAGATGGTGTGAAAGGGTTCCCAGCGGAACCCGGGGGCGCGGCCAGAGGTGTTGTGTTCGTTCATGTTCTCACGGTGCGGAAATCGGAAGAAACGGGAAAACCCGGGCGGAGCCGAGCTTCGCTTCGATGCGTTCGAGAATGTTGAGAGGCCTTCCATACAGGAGTTTGGGGCGGCCGGCGACAACGACTTCCGAGAAATTCGCGAAGTCGATCATGCAGGCCCGACGCATCGACTCCTCTCCGTAGACGAGCGCGCCATTATGTATAACCATTGATATATCTCCAGGCTGGAGAGCCAGAAAACTTTCGAACGGGTCCTGCTTCGGATCGTCGAAGACCAGCAAATTCGCGGTTTTCCCCGGAGCGATGCTGCCGTATTTCTTGTCGACCCGGAAGAATTTAGCGGGGATCTGCGTCACCATCCGGACGAGGTCCTTTGGCGTGAGGCGGCCGCCGAACCGCTCGTCGGACCATTTCCGCAGGAGGCGAAGATCCTCGAGCAGGTTGACCGAGCCGCTCACGGCGCCGTCCGTGCCGACGGCGATCTCGATGCCGAGATCGAGTGCCTTTGCCACAGGGGGGATGACGCCGAATCGGTTATGGAGAGAGCCAGGGCAGAAGACGAGAGAGGATCTGAAAGAGGCGACAAGCTCGAGATCGGCATCCGAGAGGCCGATTCCGTTCACGAGAATCGTGTTCGGACCGAGCGCGCCCAGGCGTTTCAGCGAATCGAGTTCCTCATGAATCGCTCCGCCTGCCCCTTCGCAACAGTGCGTAATGAACGGCAAAATCCCGCGTGAGAGGCGAATCTCCTCCGCCGGTCCCTGGCCCCACGCCGGTGCTTCCGGCGATGCAGAATGAGCGAGGTAATAATGCTCGAGAAGGCTGACCAGGCCGCGTCCCTTGTAGGTCGCGTTCACCTCATGGGGAAAATGGTCGACGATCAGCCCGACGCCCGAAAGAACGTTCTTGAACATGCCGAGGCCATACAGATCGGTGATCGAAAGAGCCTGCCGGTCGCGATAGATATCGGAAGCCTGGAACGCGCGTTCCCACTCGAGCCAGTTCGCATACGGCCGATCGCCGAACTTCGGCCAGAAGGTGTCGTAGAGATGGTCGTGTGCGTTGATCAGTGAGGGAAACACAAGGCGGTTGCCGAGGTCGACCGTCGTCTCGATCGGCTTCTCGAACGTCCCGTCGGCCGGCAGCACAGCCGCGATCGTGTCCTGATACAGAACGAGCCGCCCGGGGGCGATCGTCTCATCCGGCATCAGGAGGCGGCAGTTGTCGAGAAGCGTATACATTATATATTTTCCAGATCATAATCACGGAAGGGGCTGGGCAGCTCTTGACTGAGCTCTCTTCGCGCTTCCTCCCAGGTTTTCCCGGCGAACGCCATCGACATGAAATGCTTCCCGACCGTGTCCAGGAAACTCAGCAGAGACACCCGCTCGAAGTCGGGACGGATCGTCCGGACGCATTCGAAACTCCGGTAGAATCCTTCCAGATCCTTGATTCCGAGAGCAAGAAGCGTGTGCTCGAAGTTCATCACGAGTTCGTCGCGCGTTCGCATGTCCATGGGCAGAAGCTGGCTGCCCAGGAGCGTTCCCACCATCTCACCGCGGAACTCGAGCGGAATGGCGAAGACCAGGAACCCGGCGTAGCAAATGTTGACGAAGGGCACCTTGCGCCTGAAGAGCCTGTCCTCCACGTTCTTGTATGAACGCTTGCAACGCTGGCGACCACGCTCCGAACCCCGGATGAGACTGCATGGGCCGTTGAAGTAGTCCGTTTTGACGACCACCTCGCCCGTGTTCGACCGGAGCGACAGGGGAATACCGTAAAACCGCTCGATCTTCCTCAGCAGATCGGGAATCTGTCCGACGGCGAAGGTCACCGTCTGATTGATGTTGATGTCTTTCGCTTGTGGTGCCATGGGCTTCTCCCGATGTTCGGCCGGCGGCGGACATGGGCCGGCGTGCAGGGCGCGGGGTTTTCCCGCAGGTGGGTCAGGCCTCGGCGACGGCCGGCGCCGATGTGGCGTTTCCCTGCCAGAGCCGCATCGCGAGCAGGAGCGAGTTCAGCTTCGTCGCGTTGTCGTCGGCCCGGGAGGTCAGCACGATCGGACACTTCGCGCCGTAGATGAGGCCGCCCATCGCCGCCCGCGCGAAATACTGGAGGGACTTGTACAGCACGTTTCCCGTCTCGATGCGCGGCACGACGTAGATGTCGGCGTCTCCCTGAATGCGGCCCTTATACTTCTTGATATGGCATGACTCGATGCTGCAGGCGAGATCGAGCGAGATAGGCCCCTCGATGACCATGTCGTCGCGGTGCGCGAGAGCCTTTGCGACCTGGTCGGCGACGACAGTCG
>MWAR01000186.1 GCA_002068715.1 bacterium ADurb.Bin374 | reverse complement strand
TCGCCCCAAAGGCGGCAACAAGACGGTCCGCCACTTCCGCGTATCGTTCGATCGACCATTGGCGACCAGGCCAGCGGGCGGCGGGGTGGATGACGACGACCGGACATGATGGGGATCTTACGACGGAATGCCCAGCCAGAAAGGCCGAGGCAGCATTTTTCCCTGTTTCGGGAAGCCGAATGAAGGGGAGGAAAGGGTCGTTCTGTATATTTGGTGCAATATATTTGACGACGGCCCGGGCAAAACTCCGCAGATGTCTGTCTGGTCCAGCCGGAATGACATCCGTCAGCCAGTAGTCGCCGCCGGTGATCGAGAATCCGACGCGCCGTGGAATGCCGGTCAGAAACAACAGGAGATTGTTGCGAAAATCGCCGCGCGGGTCGATTCCCAGGTCGAAGTTTTCGTTCCGAAGTCCACGAATCGTTTCGAACAGCTTGGCCCATGCTGCAACTCCGCCACCCGTCACCCAAGGGGGATCGAGGAAGAGCACGTCATCGATGCCAGGCACGAGCGGCACCAGATCGCGAGACCAGTTTGCGACCAGAACCGTCACCCGGGCATTCGGAAACGCCCGCTTGAGAGCCGGAAACATCGGCGAACTCATGACAAGATCGCCCAGCCCATCCGTCCGCAGAACGAGTATTCGCCGTATCGACGTGTGATCGGAAAGAGCCTCCCCCCGTGAGCGCGCAGGCAGAAGCAAGTTCACACACGGGGAAACGAAGCGGCCGAGTTCGTGCAAAAGCGCGGCCAGCCGCCGGTTCCTGGCCGCCGGAATTCGTTCACGGCACGGGGAGATCATCACACTCGCTCGAGCACGACCCACTCCGCCCAACCGAGAAGAGCGTTGCGAGCATACATGTACCAGAATTTCTCCGGTCTCAACATGCCGCAAAGGGCGAGGGCGGGCGAAAGCATCAGATGCAGAACATTACGGACCTTGCCGCCGTCAATGAATCTGAAGCCGGCAGACGTTCCAACGTCCGCCAGGTCATTCCAGGCATACGGCTTCACATGCGTCGGGTCATCCCTGAATGTCACCGTGCCCGCAAAACGGCGCGAGGCGCGAGGGAACAGCGATCGTGGTCCAGGCGTCTCGAGGTAGAACCTGCCGCCAGGAACCAATACGCGCCGTATGCCCCGAAGAAGCCGCACCGGGTCGGAAACGTGTTCCAGCACATGGTTCATGACGCCAAGATCAAACGAGGCAGCCGAAAACGGGAGGTTATACCCGTCATAGCGGACAAACCCGGCTTCAGGCGGAAAGCCCGATCCGACGTCGTAAATATCGATTCCGGTTATGTGCAGATCTGGTCTGACAGCCAGATTTTGCCGGATAACGACCCCGTCGCCACAGCCGACGTCCAGGCACCTGCGGCCGGGCGTTTTCGCCAGAAAAGCGGTTCGGGGCTGTAACCACGGGAGATACCCGTAAACACCTTCCATCTGTTCCTCACGAGCGATAGTGCACGCCCGGAAATCGAACCGCTCCCCCCGATCCCATTTCTGACGCGTTCAGGGGCGAATCTTAGCATGCTTTTCACCCCATCACAAGGCGAGGCTGCGAGCATTCAGCTCTCAGGCTGTTTTTACGGCTTCGACATGCTCCGTCATCCGAATTCCGATCGATTCCAGTTCTTCGAGAATCGGCCTGTACACAGCGGGAATGGTCGGCATCAAAACCCCACTCAGCCCCTGAATCATACCTTCGAAGAACACCTTGAGGAAGATCGCGATCGGAAGGCCGACGGTGCGCGCAACGGCCAGATCCCCGTTCGGAACGCCATAATCGGTCAGTGTCGAGGTTATGCGTTCGAGCCTGTCGGGATACTCGGCGACAAGTTCATGATGCATCAGGATCATATCGCGCTCGCCGGACCTGAAGGCAAGTTTTCTTTGCAGATGCTCGCACAGAAGGTCGAGCAAGTTGTTCGGCCCGACCGGCACCTTTTCATCGCCGAGCAGACCCAGCCACTCGGCGCACCTGATCTCGGCAGCCCCTCGCGGAACATTCCAGCAGGAGCACAGGTCGGCTGCCAGATCACCGTTTCCGGGCACCAGGACACGCATGATCTGGCCCCAGGTCTTGCCTTCGAGACCAACCCGGGGCATGTCGCTGGACCATCCGAGGCTGAACATCTTGTCCCAGAACGAGCACCATCCCGGATTCCGAAGCGTTCCGCGGAACAAGGTCTTCACGTCCGTGAGGCCGTAGACGTTTTCATAGGCAATCACGTTCCTGCATGGATAGGCTTCGAATTTTCCCAACCCGGGAACAGCCACCAGGCTCAGGTG
Organism: bacterium ADurb.Bin374; assembly: GCA_002068715.1. Next base: position 3,173 of record MWAR01000186.1, on the reverse strand, counting down.
TCTGAATACGTCGGGTCCGGAAACATCTATTATCTCCCCCCGATCGCGATATCTGGCGTGGATCCGGCCGGCATCGAGCACGCACCGCATGCCCCAGCTGTATCTGTAACCGAGAGGATTCATGCCGGCTTCGGGCGCGGGAAGCGCGCCGCCGTACATTCTGAGCGCCGCCACCTTCCCACCGTTCGCCACGACTCGATGGATGCTTCGCATGGCGATCATGTGATCGATGCCGGGAATCACGCCCATCTCGTTCAGCAGCATGATTCCGGCATCACGTGCGCGCCCGTCCAGTTCCCGCATCGCTTCACCGATATAACTCGTCGTGACCATGTGCTTTCGGTGGGTGATGCACAGTTCAGCAATGGGAATGTGATATCGGTAGGGAACCAGGCTTACGACAAAATCTGCGCATCTGATGAGGCGCTCGAGTTCATGTCGGTTATCGAGTTCGGTGGCGACGGCCTTGCCGCGGGGGTAGCCCTTGATCAGGCCGGCAGCCATTCCCAGGGTCTGATCGGCACAGACCACCTCGTGGCGGGTCTTTTCGAGCAGATAGTGAACGAGAGGACGTGCCAGAGAGCCACCGCCGAGTATCAGGATGTTTTTTCCGGAAACACCGACGCCAGGCGCGTTCTTGAAAGCCCGAAAGGCAGACGAGGCCTCTCCTTCAGTCTCTTCTTCGGAAGTCGCCCCTTTCAGAAAATTGCGCAGGTGTCCGCAGGCCGGCGTCAGCCTGCCGCGCCACAGGACGACTGCCCGGCGAAGAGACATCGGCAGCCCGCTCTTTTCGATCGGCGCTTCGAGTTCGACATTCGCCAGGTTTTGAATCAGGGGCATCAACGCATGACTGATGCCGGCAGACACCTCTTCGGGCAGTTCACAGGCCGGATCGGCAAGGGACACGATGACGGGGCCGTGACCGTCGACACCGTAGGCAATGTCATCGGCATTCGGTTCGTAGACGTAGACAGGAGCATCGGGAAGGATGGCAACTGATGCGATTTCCACGGCGCCTTCGACCGTTCCGCTCAGGTCCCCGATGACACGCAGACGGGGATTGCCGGGCCCTTTCCACAGTTCTTCGATATCCGTTTTCGCCACGAGACTAGCCGCATCCGTCGCCCGGGGGAGGCTGTTCACCAGGACGGAAAGATGTCGCAGATACCGTCCGAAATCGCTTTCGAAGTGCGTGGGGTGACGATAAAACTCGGTCAGATTCACACGATTCGGTTCATCTTTCGGCCGGGTCCGGCTGGACTGCGCCATCCGGGCGCCGCCGGCCCACTTCCCGCCTCGTGCGAGTCGAATCGTCTGTTCTTCGGAAAAAACGACTTTCAGAATCTCGTTGCCTCCGCCGCAGACGCTCCCGGCGAGCAGTTCGGACGGCGTGATTTCCCGATGCGGCAACAGATCGAAAATCTCCTGGGCACCCCTCGAGATTCCGTCATTGCCGACGAACCCGAAGACCAGCGGGCGCAGAACGCTCGGCAGACGTCTGTCGCGGAGTTCTTCGGCGATATCGATGATCGCACGCCGCGCAGACGCGAGATTTTCATACTGATGTGCCTGTCTGATCGCGGCAAACGAGGTGTCGTATCCCTCGTGTTTCAATCGCTGTCCCAACGCCCAGAGGGTATCGATCATTCCGGCGAGACCGATATATCTTCCAATATATATGATATTTCGGCCGCGTTCATCCGTGATTGCATTGCCGTCGAAAAGAGTGCAGCCGAGCCCTTGCAGCCGGCGCAGAAAGGCGTCGCCGAGCGATTGTCCGGGAGCGGTTCGGCCGAAATACAGATACGTTCCGCCAGGCCGGAGAAGCTCCGCGGCGGGCTCGTTCATGCTCACCACGAGATCGCAGCCGGCAATGCCGTCATCTATCAGGGCGCCGGCAGCCGCATATTCCGCGTTCGAATGGACTCGCAACGGCGATCCCTGCACGACCACTTCGTATCCGTGTTCGCCGACCAACCGGCGGACGTCTTCCGGAACCAACGGCACGCGTCGTTCCCAGCGGTTTTTCCGCTCGCGGCAAATCCCGATTTTCCTGATCATCTTCCGATCTCCCATCGCTCTCTTCCGGCTGTATCTCTGCTTTTCCAACAACCTGTTTTTCGGAGTATAGCCAAGCCGCAGCAACCTGTCAAAGCAACAGAGCAAGCGCATCGCATTCATGATCAATAAAGTTCGGTATATTGAAATCTTCTTAATTTCACTACAAAGATACAAAGACCGTTTCACCGCCGAGGCGCAGAGGCGCAGAGATTGAAACAAGATAAAAAAGATGTACGATAATATTTTCCTCGGCGTCTCAGCGTCTCCGCGGTGAATCGTTCGAATTTCAACATACCAGACACCAAAGCACGAAGAACAGTGGAAGATTCATCACGGAGCAAGCTTTGTGGCTTTGTGGTGAATTATTCTCTGAATCTCTGTGGTGAAGCGGTTCCTTTCGGTTGGAAAATATGCTAAGATACGGGCATGGCGCTGTATTACATCATTCCGGCATACCTGACGGCGATTTTCGTGGCGGCGTACTGGGTCGTGCGCATGCTACTCGTCGTCTTCGACGCCCTCAATTTTTTCTGGGACTGGTGGGATGCAAAGCGCACCGCATACCCGGTGATGGCATATTCCGAGTTCCTGATTCTTGCCGGGTTTGTCTACTACATCGTCAAATGGGAACTGACCGGGGCGCCGTGACGCGCATTTTTTCACATATCGACCGGGCGCATTGAATTGCGCCCGTTTTGGCATTATGCGGCCATGTGAGCATGGGCGACATTCGCAACTGCACCGGAAGCGATGTGAAAATGAGGGCGGGTGGCCGATAATTCGTGTATGAATATCATGACGGTGGCCTTTGCGGGGGCACTGGGCCTGCTCGGAACGGTTGCCGGCTGGCTCCTTCCCATCACTTGGGATATGTTTCAAGGGAGCGGCCCCTGGTCACTGAAACGGGTGACGGGGCATCTCGGCCGCGGGGTGTATGTCGGCGGGTTCCCGATCGTTCTTGGAACGCTGTGCGTTCTGCTGATGCCCGCGATTTCCGACATGCCCGATGCGCGCCGGCTTGCCATCATCACCGTTCTGTTCGCGACATTGGGATTCATTCGTGATGTGATGCGCACCTCCTGGACCGTCATGATGCCGTATCTGGTGCTCGC
>MWAR01000185.1 GCA_002068715.1 bacterium ADurb.Bin374 | reverse complement strand
GGAGACGAGGCGTCTCGAAAAGCTGAAACTGCCTCTGGAACTTCCGGCCGGTCGGGAGGTCGCTCTGTCTGTGGGTGCCCGCGAACTGCTCGCGACGGGCCGGTTCGACGATGTCGCCCAGGCGGCACGAACACGTTGCCTCGGACGGGCCGACCTTGCTATCCTGTGGACACTCTTCGGCGGCGACGCCGACCGTTCATTCATGCCGGAAAAATGAGGAAACCACGATGATTCCCAAGCGTCAGCAGGATCTGATCATTCAGAACCTCCGTTCCATCTCGGCGGAGGTGCGCCTGCGCTCCGTGAGGCAGATTCCAAGCCTTTCTATTTCCGGCGAGGAGAAGGCGAGGCTGTTGTCTCAGATGCTCGAAGACACCGACGAAGGAGTCAGAACGTCCGCAAAGCGGATGCTGGACGAGATTGGATGTGACGTTCCGGCGGCCGTGAAGATCCCGGTGGAAAAGTCCGCGCCCCCAGCCCCGGAACCGGAAGTCTCGGCGCAACTGCCAGCCATTGCGGATGACATTCCGGACATCGATACGTCCCTGCTCAAACCGGCAGGTGAAGCTTCCGTGGCGCCGACGGGCAGGCGTGGCGCGAGGGCGCTCGTCATCGAGGCGCCGTTTCTGAACGAGCAGGTCGATCCGTCACTTCCCGACCTTGAAAAAATGAAGAGCATACCCGAAATGCTCGAACATACACGTTTTCTAGTGCGGAACCGGCCGCCGGGGCATCTGACCCAGCTTCTCTGGCTGTCGCGCCAGGTTCACGAAGAGGTTGCCCTGACCGCTTTGCAGGGGCTGCTGACGATCAAGGATCCCCGCATCCCGCCGCAGGTGCTTCCGCTTCTGGTTCTCTCGAACTTCTCTTCCCAGCGCCGCTTCTTGGTGCTGAAGATCATAATGGAAACCAGCTCCGCCCTCGAGGTGGAACAGCTCGAGCAGGTCCTGCTGAACGAGAAGGATGTCATCGTCAAATCCGGCCTGGTGAAAGTGTTTGCCAGACTTGCAGGTGAAAAGGGTGCCTCGACGATCCGGATGTGCCTTGCCGACAGCGACGCCCGCGTCCGGGCAAACACCGTCGAGGTGATCGAAGAGTGTTCGATTCGAAGCTGCGAGCCTGACGTGGAGCGGCTTCTGCAAGATCCGGAAAACCGTGTCAAGGTGAATGCCGCGAAATTCCTGGTGAAGTGCGGGCATCCCGATGCGTTTTCAACGCTGCGATCGATGCTCCGCTCATCGGAAGTCTGGCTGAGGGACAGCGTGATCTTCGCCCTGGGCGAGATCGGCGACCAGGCATCGTTGACACTGCTGAAGGCGGCCTTGAAAGATACGAACCAGGGAATCAGGCTGAGCGTTCTCAAGGCGCTCGCGAAGATCAACAATACGGTCGCCCGCGAGGCGCTGGTGGCGACAACCGAGGATGCCGACAGCGTCGTTGCCCAGGTTGCGAAAGGTCTCTGGGAAAAGATAAAGAACACACCTCTGCGCGAGGTCGTGGTTCCGATCGCTGCCCCGGCCCCCGAAGAAACAGAATTGAAGCCTGTTTCCATCGGTCCGGTGGGCGCGCCGCCCGTTGCCCTCATCACGCCGGCGGCACAGCCGGAGCCGGTGCCCGGGCCGGAGATGCCTTCTGCAGAACCGGTTGCAGAGCCGGTTGCGGAGGAACTTTCCGAACCTTCTGTCGAAGAGCCTGAGCTGCATGTGGGAGAGGCATCACCCGTGCAGGCGACTCCCCCCGAAGAGGAACCTCTGCAACTTCCTCCCGCTCCGGAGGCCGAGGCCCCTTCGGGTCTCCTGGAGAAGCCGTTGGAAGAAGTTCCAGTTGAACGTCCGGTTGCGGTCGTGGAACCGCCCGCGGCTCCGGCAGTCGCTGAAAAGCCCCCTGCAAAACCGAAACTGGCAGGAATGCCCGAGCCCGTCGTGCCGCTTCCCCCGGGTGTGAAATTCCAGAAAGCGCGGTCGGTCCACGTCTACAATGGCCTGATGTCCGGGGCTGACGAGGATGCGGCGCAGGCCATCAGGGACCTGCCGTTCATCATGGGCGACGACCAGAACATTCTGATCTATTTCGCGGCCCAACATGCGAACGACGGCGTGCGGCTCGCGGCCGCGAAGCTGCTCGCCCGCAAGCGGGGGCCTCATGCCGTCGAGTTGATGAAGGTGCTGATCGACGATCCGAGCGAACTCGTCAGCTCGTTTGCCGCAAAAGCCCTGACCATCCTGAAGTGATTCCGCACGCCCAGGTCATCGTCGTCGGAGCGGGCCACGCCGGCTGTGAAGCCGCGCTTGCTTCGGCAAGATGTGGCGCGGAAACGGTGCTTCTCACGATCCAGCTCGACGCGGTCGCCACGATGCCCTGCAATCCGAGCATCGGAGGCCAGGGCAAAGGGCATCTGGTGCGGGAAATCGATGCCCTCGGCGGAGTGATGGGCCGCATCGCCGACGAAACGCAGGTGCAGGCGCGCCTGCTGAACACCCGCAAAGGTCTCGCCGTCCAGGCGATCCGCGTCCAGTCCGACAAGGAAGCCTATTCGCGCCGGATGCGGAAGACCCTTCAGACGCACCCCCGGCTGCATCTCGCCCAGGGAACGGTGACGGAGATTCTTGTCGAGAACGGCAGGGTCGCCGGAGTCAGGACGATGATGGGCGATGTTTTCCGCGCCCCTGTGGTGATCCTGGCGCCAGGCACCTTTCTCCGGGGCATGATCCACATCGGCCGGGCGAGGTTCGGCGCGGGCAGGGCCGGTGAACCGCCGGCCGATGAGCTCGGTGCATGCCTCGAGCGAATCGGCCTTCCGATGCGGCGCTTCAAGACCGGCACGCCGCCGCGTCTCGACGCGGCGAGCATCGACACCTCCTGCCTCGAACGGCAGGACGACGAACCGGAAACACCGCCGTTTTCCCTCTGGTCGGATTGCTCGAAGCCTCTCGGCCGGATGCCCTGTTTTCTGACCAGGACGACCGACGAGACGCACGACGTCATCAGGTTGCATATCCACGAATCGGCGCTGATCGCCGGCCGCATTTCCGGGACGGGGCCGCGCTACTGCCCGTCGATCGAGGACAAGGTGAGCAAATTTCCCGAAAAATCCGCTCACAAGGTGTTTCTCGAACCGGAGCGCGCCGACGGCCGCGAGATCTACCTGCAGGGCATGTCGACCAGTCTGCCCGAATGGGTGCAGGAAAAATATGTCCGGACCCTTCCGGGGCTCGGGAGCGCGCGGCTGACGCGGCCTGGGTATGCCATCGAATACGACGTGGCGGACCCGGGCGACCTGTTTCCGACGCTGATGTCGCGCCGGATTCCGAACCTGTTTCTCGCGGGGCAGTTGAACGGCACGTCCGGGTATGAAGAGGCCGCGGCCCAGGGCCTGCTTGCAGGTGCGAACGCGGCAGCGATCGCACTGGGGCGGCAGCCGATCGTGCTGTCCGCCCGTGATTCCTACCTCGGGCTGATGATCGAGGAGATAACCACGCGACCTCTCGGCGAGCCGTATCGCATCTTCACGTCGCGATCGCCGTGGCGCTTGCAGCTGCGCATGTCGAATGCCGAGGCAAGGCTGACAGAGGCGGCGTTTGCCGCCGGGCTCATATCGGACCCGGACCTTCTCGCTGTCGCCGAGCGGCAGCACCGGCAGAACGCGGTCGGGGAGCTTCTCTCAGGGCGCAATGTTGATGAGGCGGAAGCAAGGATGATTCCGGGCGGGGTCGGCGGCCCGATCCAGGGAAAGATCTCTCTCGAGCATCTGCTGAAGCGCCCGGAAGTCCGGCTCGGGGCGCTGACCGAACTGGTTCCGGAACTCATGGAACTCGACCGGCTCTCGCGCATCGAACTCGAAGCCCGTGTGAAATATGCCGGCTATGCGGTTCAGCAGGAGCGTGAACTCGAGCTTCTCGAGAAGTTCCGCGAGCTGCGGCTTCCGGAAACACTCCTGCGGTCGCTTCCGGCTGCTGTTTCAACCGAGGCCCGTCTCAGGATTGCCGCCGTCGGACCCAAAACGCTCGGCGACCTGAGCCGGATCCCCGGCGTGCGTGCAGCCGATGTCGCGGCCGTCCTTGCGGCCCTGAAACGCGGCCAGGAAGGAACGTGTGCGGGGGACTCCGGTCGAAACGAAGGATGAAACAGGAACTTTCGTCGGATGGGTATATGGATAACTATAAAATATTCATTGTATTTCGTCCTGCGAAATGAAAATCTCCCGCTCGCCCTGAACTTGTCGAATCCTGCCCTGAGCCTGTCGAGGGGGCGTGAATCTCTCGTGATGCGCAGGCTCGGCACGAGCGGGACGCGAAAACGGCGTTTGTCTGCAGGCACCAATGACATCTTGGAGATCGGTGAATGGCTGTGATTGAAAATATTGAACGATATTTCAGCCCCTTGGGGCTCGAACTAGACGCGGAGACCCGGGAACGGCTCGAACGATGGTGTGGCTGCATGCTTGCCGACCCGTTGTATCCGAGCGTCTCGAAGATCAAGGAGCCGGCGGAGATCGCGACGAAGCACGTGCTCGACGCCCTGGCACCCCTCGGGGCGAAAGCGGCCCTTCCGTGCTGGAAAGAGGCGCACACGATCCTCGATATCGGCACAGGCGGTGGGTTTCCGGCCGTTCCGCTCGCAATCGCTCTTCCCGAAAGTCGTGTATATGCCGTCGACGCAAAAGGGAAGGCCGTCGATTTCGTGGGACGAATGAAATCTGCGAACGGGATCAATAATCTCGAACCGGTTCTGTCGAGGGCTGAAGAATTGGGACGCGATCCCGCCTTCCGAGAGAAAATGGACCTGGTGGTGACGCGTGCTGTTGCCTCCGTCCGCATACTTCTGGAACTGTGTCTTCCACTGGTCCGGGTTGGTGGATATCTTTTACTATACAAAGGCCCCGCCCTCTAGGAGGAACTGTCGGAAGCGGGGAAAGCCATGCAGATTCTGGGCGTACGACATGACGACGTGCGGACATTCACGTTCGAGCCGCCCCTCCTGCCGTTCACGCGCGGATTCGTTCTGATCGAAAAACGATCGCCTGTGCCGGCAGCTTACCCGCGCCGTAACGGTGTTCCCGCCTCGCATCCCCTGTGATTCTCAGGGGATGGGGCGACGGCGGCGCGAGGTCAGGGGGGGCTCGGTGAACGGCTGGATCTTGCGGCTCATTGAGTTCTGCGCGATGAAGGCTTCCCGTTCGCCCTGAGTCTCTCGTGCGTCGACAGATTCAGCACAGACCGGAACGCAAAATTGGCTTTTGCTCTACAGGAATCAAAACGATGCGGAGGTGAGGTTGCGATGCGGACAGGTGATATGGTGTGGGCCGTCGTTCTGACCGGAATTTCCGGATGTCTGCTTGTACCGCAGACTCACGAGGCGTTCATCGCCGCCACGCGGGTGCATCCCTACCTGATGGGGTTCGTGAAGGTCGGAATCCTCGCGACGATGGGCGAGTGGCTGGCGCGGCGCATTTCCGGCGCCACATGGGCTGCCCCGACCGGCCTGGGATGGCGATTTTTCATCTGGGGGCTGTTCGGCGTCGCGTTCGCCCTCGTGTTCGACATCTTCGCCGCGGGGACGACGGCCGTGATCGGGAAGGGCCTGTTGCCGGCGTTTTCCGAAGGATTCCCGGCCGAGCTTTCGCGCGCGTTCTGGACGAGCACGCTGATGAACCTCATTTTCGCGCCCGTGTTCATGGCCTTCCACCGGGTGACCGACGGGTATATCGATGCCGGCGGCGGACGGCTGGCGGATATTGCCGAGGTGAAACTCGAATCGGTCGTGAGCCGGATCGACTGGGCCGGTTTCGTCTCGTTCGTCCTCCTGCGCACGATTCCCCTCTTCTGGATCCCCGCGCATACGGTCACATTCCTGCTTCCGGCCGAGTACCGCGTGCTTGTGGCCGCTTATCTCTCGATCGCGCTCGGCGGCATTCTTGCATTCGCACGCCTTCGCCAGCGACCTACGGAGGCCGCCGGGGGTACAAACGCGTGAACGATGTTTGACTCGGGGTCCGATTTCTGCTATAGTAGCAAGACTTCATTCCTATTTTTGATCTGGAGGAACTACCATGGGTGCGTGTCCGAAGCATCGTGTATCGAAGATGAGCCAGCGGAATCGGCGGAATCACTACCGCGCTCCCGAGATTACCCTCGCGAAATGCCCGCAGTGCTTTGAAACAAAGCTCGCTCACCGGGTCTGCCCGGCGTGCGGTCACTACAGCAAGAAGGTCAAGGTTCTCGACGTCGAGAAGGCCTGAGCCTGATCACCCCCTGACTCCTGACGAATGAAAGTCGCCATCGATGTCATGGGCGGGGACTTCGCGCCCCGTGAGCTCGTTCTCGGAGCCAGACAGTATCTCGAGGCCGGATCGGCCGAGTTGATCCTGGTTGGCCGCCGGAGCGACATTCTTGCCGTCTGGCCGGAGGCGGAAGGGCGTTGCGAGATCGTCGACACGCCCGAGATGGTTGAAATGGGCGAGTCGCCGACGACGGCGCTCCGCAAGAAAAAGAACGCCTCCGTGGCGGTTGCCGCGCGCCTCGTCAAAGATGGTCGCGCGAGCTGCTTTCTCTCCGCGGGAAGCACCGGCGCTCAGATGGCCGCTTCACTGCTCGAGATCGGGCGTGTGCCCGGTGTCGAGCGTCCTGCCATTGCCGTCATGCTGCCGACCGCCTCGGGAAACGGCGTGCTGGTGCTGGATGTCGGAGCGAACGTCGACTGCCGTCCGAACCATCTCGTGCAGTTCGCCCACATGGGTGTTTCGTATTACGAGGCCATCTGCCGCATCGAAAAGCCGAAGATCGGCGTGCTGAACATCGGCGGCGAGGCGGGAAAGGGCAACGAGCTGACCAAGTCCGTATACGAGCTTCTCGAGAAGCAGAACGGGACGCTGAATTTTGTCGGCAACGTCGAGCCCGATAGCCTGTTCGAGGGACACGCGCATGTCGTCGTCTGCGACGGCTTCGTCGGCAACATACTGCTGAAGGCCAGCGAAGGCCTGTCAGACCTCATCATTGGGACGATCAAACAAGGGGTCGCGAAGGCCGGTATTCCGGCCGAGATGGCCGGTGCCGTGCTCGGAAATCTTCGCCGCGTGCGTACGGATGCGGCGGAATACAGCGGAGCCCCGCTGCTAGGCATCGGCGGCTGTTCGACCGTCTGTCACGGCAAGTTCAAAGCCGCTTCTATCGCAAATGCTATACATCTCGCGGCCCAGTATGGAGCTTCCGACGTTGTGAAGCACATCGCGAGCCGCTTGCACGGCGAAGCCGGTTCTTCGGCTGCGTCGTGATCAAAAGATAATCGTCCGGCGCGGGGAACTCCCTGCGCCGGTTTTATTTGTACCTGAACCGATGCGTTTCATTTCCCCCACCAGAGAGGAACCAGTATGATCTCCACTCGAATAACGAACCTTCTCGGAATCAAATACCCGGTCTTGCAGGGCGGCATGGCATGGGTGAGCTCGGCTTCCCTCGTCGCCGCGGTGAGCAATGCCGGCGGTCTCGGTGTGCTCGGCTCGGGCTCGATGATGCCCGACGATCTTCGTCGGGAGATCAGGGAGATCAAGTCCTGCACGCAGAAGCCGTTCGGGGTCAACCTGATGCTGCTCATGCCCCAGACGCCGGAAAACGTGAACGTCTGCCTCGATGAGCGCGTTCCGGTCATCACGACCGGTGCCGGCAACCCCGGGCCGTATGTGAAAGCATTCAAGGAGATCGGAACGAAGGTGATTCCGGTCGTTTCGTCCGTCGCGCTTGCGAAGCGGCTCGAACGCTCCGGCGTCGACGCCGTGATCGCCGAGGGCAACGAGTCGGGCGGCCATATCGGCGAGATCACGACGATGGTGCTCGTTCCGCAGGTCGTCGATGCGGTCTCGATTCCGGTCATCGCGGCCGGAGGCATCGGCGACGGCCGCGGCATCCTGGCGGCGTTCGCGCTTGGGGCCGAGGGGGTCCAGATGGGCACTCGGTTCATCCTGTCCGATGAGTGCCAGGTGCACCAGAATTACAAGAAAGTCGTCGCCCAGGCGAAGGATCGCGATACCGTGGCGACGGGCATCACGACCGGGCATCCGGTTCGCGTCATCCGCAACAAACTCGCGAAGAGCTACGTCGAGGCAGAATTCAAGGGGGCGACTCCCGAGCAGCTCGACGAGATGGCCAAGGGCAGCCTGCGCAAGGCCGTCGTCGAGGGCGACGTCGAGGATGGGTCGGTCATGGCCGGTCAGATCAGCGGCATGCTGGAAACCTGCGAGCCATGCTCGGCAATTTTCGACAAGCTGGAAACGCAGTTTTTCAAGGAATTCGAACGGATAGCCGCGCAGATGTCGGCCCTTCGGGCAGCGCCTGCCGCAGCCGATCTGGCGAAGGAGGCGAACGCATGAAAACTGCCTTCGTCTTTCCCGGACAGGGTTCCCAGAAGGTGGGGATGGCGCACGCCATGGTGGCGTCATATCCGTGGGCGGCCGAAATGGCGGCCCATACCGACGCCGTTCTCGGCCGGAAGCTCACCGAGGCGTGCTTCGTGGGGCCTGAAGAAACCCTGAAGTTGACCATCAACACGCAGCCCGCCATTTTTTTCGCCTCGGCCCTGATGGTCGAGGCTGCCCGCCGCGACGGCGTCGCCTTCGATGCGGTCGCCGGCCACAGTCTAGGCGAGTATGCCGCTCTCTATGCAGCCGGCGTCGCCGGATACGATGATCTCCTGCGGCTGGTCGATGCCCGCGCCCGCGCGATGGAGACGGCCTGCCCGGCCGGTGTCGGCGCGATGTCTGCGATTCTGAACCTCGACCGGAAGATCCTCGAGGATGTCTGCGCCGCGGCTTCCGACCAGGGTGTCTGCGTCGTCGCCAACTACAACTGCCCCGGCCAGCTGGTCATTTCCGGCGCGGCCGCGGCCGTGGCCAAGGCCGGCAAGCTTGCCTCGGAAAAAGGGGCCAAACGCGTGATGCCGCTCGTTGTATCGGGACCGTTTCACTCGCCCCTGATGCAGCCGGCGCGCGACGCGCTTGCCGAAGCCGTCGAACGTGTCACGTTCCGCGATGCGAAGGTGCCTGTCTATACCAACGTCGATGCCGCCCCGACGACCGCCGCTTCTGACTTCCGGCGCAAGTTGCTGGAACAGCTCACTGGCTCGGTGCGCTGGGAAGACACGATCCAACAGATGGTCGCCGACGGAGTCGGCCGGTTCGTCGAGCTGGGCTCCGGCAAGGTGCTCAACGGCCTGATCAAGAAGATCGCACCGAGCGCGGAGTTGGCTGCTGCCGGCGATCCGGAGAGCTTCTCGGCGTTGCTCGGCCAGGCGAAAGCCGCTTCCTGAGCGGAGCGGTTCACTTGACAACCCGTCCGGAATCGTGTAAAAAAGCCCATTCCGGCGTGAGGATGCAGCATCCGATTACGCCTGGCAGATAACGAACATTTACAGACGCGAGGCAACGCATGACAACGAACGCTTCTGCAGCAACGTCCCAGACCCGCCGGGTCGCTCTTGTGACAGGCTCCGCTCGCGGCATCGGATTCGAGATCGCCCGTGTGCTTGGGGCCGACGGTTACGCCATCATGCTCTCCGACGTGAACGCCGAGGGGCTCGAAAAAGCCCGTGCCGAGCTTGTCGCGGCAGGTTGCACGGTCGAAACCTGCGTCGCCGACGTGTCGAAAGCGGCCGATGCCGACAAGCTCGTTGCCGAGACCGTCACGAAACTCGGCAGCCTCGATGTTCTCGTGAACAATGCCGGCATCACCCGCGACGGGCTGATCATGCGCATGTCCGACGAACAGTGGGACCTCGTGCTGAAGATCAACCTCACCGGCACCTTCCTGATGTCGCGCGCCGCGTGCAAGGTCATGCTCAGGCAGAAACGCGGAAGCGTGGTCAACATCGCGTCCGTCATCGGCCTGATGGGCAATGCCGGCCAGGCAAACTATGCCGCCAGCAAGGCGGGCATCATCGCCTTCACCAAGAGTTTCGCCAAGGAGTTCGGAAGCCGCGGCGTCCGCGCCAACGCGATCGCGCCTGGCTTCATCCAGTCCGACATGACCGCCGTCCTCACGGACAAGGTCAAGGAGCAGATGCTTGCGCAGGTGCCGATGGCCCGCTTCGGCCTGCCGACCGACGTCGCTCACGCCGTGTCCTTCCTGGCGTCGGATCGCTCGTCCTATATCACCGGCCAGGTTCTCACCGTGGACGGCGGAATGGTAATGTCCTGAGTTATATAACTGATTCTATTTTCTCAGAATATTTGCACACAACCACAGGAGGTCGTCATGTCTAATCACTTTGAGGAAGTCAAGCGCATTGTCGTCGACAAGCTGCAGGTGGATGAGAAGCAGGTGACCATGGAAGCCAGCTTCATCGAGGATCTCGGCGCTGACAGCCTCGATACCGTCGAGCTGGTCATGGATCTCGAAGAGCACTTCGGAATCGAGATTCCCGACGAGGACGCCGAGAAGCTCAAGACCGTCAAGGACGCCGTCGACTACATCGCCAAGAAGAAGGCCTGAGGCCTCTCCAGACAGGAAGAGGCTGCCTGCCGGGCCTTTCGGCCCGTCGGGCGGCCTCTTCAGTGACTTGAAACGAGTGTTCAGTGAAGATCCTTCGACGGCTTTCCATAGGTAATCTGCGGCCGCGCTTCCCGATCATCCAGGGTGGCATGGCCATTCGCGTGTCGACCGGCAGATTGGCCGGCACGGTGGCTCGCGAGGGCGGCATCGGCCTGATCGCCGGCTCCGGGATGGAACCGGATGAGCTGAGGGCGGAGATCCGTCTTGCGCGCAGCATTGCGAACGGCGGCATCGTCGGCGTCAACTGTCTGGTTGCCGCCGCCAAGTTCATGAACGTGATGCAGACCGCCGTTGATGAAGGAATCGACCTGCTTGTCGCCGGCGCGGGGTTCTTGCGTGACCTTCTGGCGCTCGGGCAGAAGCACAATGTCCCGGTCGTCCCGATCGTTTCCACCGCGCGTCTTGCCCAGCTTGCCGAGTCTCTCGGCGCATCGGCGGTCGTCGTCGAGGGCAAGGAGGCGGGCGGCCATCTCGGCACGACGAAGTCGTCCCGATTGCTGTATCCGCTCGTCAAGGAAGCTGTGAAGATCCCGGTCGTGATCGCCGGCGGAGTCACCGATCGCGAGGATTTCGAAGAAGTCCTCAAACTCGGAGTCGACGGGGTCCAGGTCGGAACCCGCTTCGCCGCCAGCGTCGAGTGCAACGCCGCGGATGCCTTCAAACAGCGGTATCTTCAGGCGAAGGAAGGTGACGTCTTCAAGGTTCACAGCCCTGTGGGGCTGCCTGGAAACGCACTTTCGACGTCGTTTTCCGATGCCGTCGCCGAAGGGAAGTTCAAGCCAGAGACCTGTGACGGCTGTCTGAAGCGTTGTTCCCACATCTTCTGCATCGTCAGGGCCCTCGAGGAAGCGAAAAACGGCAATCTCGACAGGGGACTCGTCTTCGCCGGCGAGCATGTATACAAGGTTCGCAAGATCATGACGGTCCAGGAGATCTTCCACATGTTCTTCGACGGCCTCGAGTTCATCGACGCCTGAAGAACCGGAATCACGCCATCATAAGGAGTCCGTTACGATGAAACGGGTGTTCGTAACCGGCATGGGAGCCGTAACTCCCATCGGCATCGGCATCGATGAGTTTGCCACCAACCTGAAAGCGGGCGTCAGCGGCGTTGGCCCCATAACCCGCTTCGATGCATCAAAGCATACCGCCCGCATCGCGGCGGAGGTCAAGAATTTCGATCCCACGCTGTATATCAGCAAGAAGGAAGTCCGCCGCCACGATCGATATTCGCAGTTCGCGATGGCCGCGAGCGAGATGGCGATCAAACAGGCCGGCATGACCTCCGAGAATTTCGATCCTGCACGCGTCGGCGTCATCATCGCCACCGGCATCGGCGGCATCAGCACGATGGAAGCCGAGCACGACACGTATATGAAGTCGGGCCCCGGCCGCGTCAGCCCATTTCTGGTGCCGATGATGATCTGCAACATCGCTTCCGGCTGTCTCGCCATGGCCCACGGCTTCAAGGGGCCGAACTACTGCGTCGTTTCGGCCTGCGCTTCGGGGCTCCATGCGATCGGTGAGGCGTGGCAGAAAGTCCAGCTCGGGATCGTCGATGCGATGATCTGCGGAGGCGCAGAGGCGGGCATCACCCCTCTGACCGTCGCCGGTTTCGAACCCGCGAAAGCCTCCCGCCCCTACGATAAGGATCGCGACGGCTTCGTCATGGGCGAAGGCAGCGGTTCCATCGTTCTCGAATCAGAAGAGAGCATGCTCAAGCGCGGCGCGAAGCCGATCGCCGAGCTTGTCGGCTACGGCTGCAGCGCCGACGCCTATCATCTCACCGCTCCCGATCCGAACGGCGAGGGTGCGTTTCTCGCCATGAAGCAGGCGCTGGCCTGGAACTCGATTCCGGCCGAACAGATCGACTACGTGAACGCTCACGGAACTTCGACGCCGGTCGGCGATCCGGTCGAAGTCGTTGCGATCAAGCGCGTATTCGGAGATCATGCGAAAAAACTAGCCGTGAACTCGACCAAGTCCATGATCGGTCACCTGCTCGGCGCCGCGGGAGCGGTCGGAACGGTGGCGACCCTGATCCAGATGAGCCGCGGTTTCCTCCATCCCACGATCAATCATGATCAGCCGGGCGATGGGTGCGATCTCGATTTCGTTCCCAACACGGCGCGCGAGGCGAAGATTCGCCATGCCATCGTGAACTCGTTCGGATTCGGCGGACAGAACGCGAGCCTGCTTTTCAAAGCCGTCTGAGTTCCCATCTCACATGTCATCCGCATCGAAGCGATTCTTTTCGCTTCGATGCGTTTTCATCACAGGGACGTTGCAAGGTTGATGTGCCGGTCTTATAATGGAATGAGAAGCATACGACGCTGTATCGTCAGTCGCAGATAAACGAGAGGAGTTACACCATGGAAGTATTGAGAGTTGCATCATCGTCGAATCCGAAATCCGTCGCAGGCGCCATCGCGGCAGTTCTCGAACACGATTCACGGGTCGAGCTGCTCGCCGTGGGAGCCGGAGCCGTCAACCAGACGGTCAAGGCCATCGCCGTCACCCGCGGCTACGTCGCCCCCAAAGGCATCGAACTGGTCACCATCATTGCATTCGCGAAAATCGATATTGACGGTAACGAAAAAACCGCCATCAAATTCATCGTCGAAGCCCGCTGACACAGCGCTTTCCCTTCGAATGCCCCGGGCCTTCCGCCTTCTCGTCGCGGCGGGCACCGGGTTGTTGCTGTTCGCGGCGGATCCCGGAGTTCCGACGTATGGCCAGGTCGCAACGGAGATGGCGTCGAGCAAGGTTCCGGAACTGCAGAAGAAGCTCCAGGAAGACCCGGAGAACACCGAGGTCCTCCTCCAGCTTGCTCTCGAGTATTCCCTGCAGAAGGAATTTTCAAAAGCTGTTGATATATATTTTAGACTTTTGAAACTCGATCCGAACAATTTCCATGCCTACAACAACCTCGGCATTCTCTACAAGAAGACCGGCCAGTATGCCGATGCCCTGCACTGCTATGAGCAGGCCCGCCGTCTCCAGCCCGATTCCTACTGGGTGCCGTACAACATGGGACTCGCCTACGAAGCGATGGGGCGTATGCAGGAGGCGCGCGAGTCGTATGGAAAGGCGCTGTCGCTGAATCCAGACTTCGCTCAGGCGCTCCAGCGCCTGCGCGAATTGTCCGAAGACCCGTCACGAGTCGCCCCGCTCCCGCCTCCGCCCGGCGCGCAGGTGCTTGTCGCCGATCGCCCCTCGGGCCAGCCGACGGCCGTTTCCGTCTCTAAAACAGGCGGAGAAACTCCTGACGGAGAAAAGTCCGCCTTATCCGAAAAACCGTCTGGAACAGCCCGCACGGAGACCGTCGGAAAAGGCGGGAAGTCTGAGAAACCGGAAAAACCGGCAAAGTCAGGGGCTTCATCGCCCATGATCCGGACCCTCAGGACGGGGCCGGCGGCCACGCTGTACAACGAAGCCATGGATGCCCTCGAAAAAGAGGAGCTGACGAAGGCCATCGAGGTATACGTGCGGTGTGTCATCATGGAGCGGGAGTTCCTTTCGGAACCCGAAAACGGCCTGATCCAGAAGGGGCTCGATCTGCTCAACGACCGGCCCAACAGTATGAGCGAAGGGCTGTTCTATCGCGGGTATCTGCTTTCGATCTCGAAAAGCCTGGACAAGGCGATCCCGGATCTAGAGACCTATATCGCGAAGAATCCGAAGGGACCGTTCGTCACCGAGGAGGAGAT
>MWAR01000184.1 GCA_002068715.1 bacterium ADurb.Bin374 | reverse complement strand
GGAATGCTGGCCGAGACCCGCCTGACGATGACCTTCTTCAACCCGAACGGCCGCCGGCTCGCCGGCGACCTGACCTTCCCCCTGCCGGAAGGCGCGACGGTCAGCGGCTACGGCCTCGACGTGAACGGCGTGCTCGTCGACGGGGTCGTCGTCGAGAAGCAGAAGGGCCGCGAGGTGTTCGAGACCGAGATGCGGCGCGGCGTCGATCCGGGGCTGATCGAGAAGGTGAAGGGCAACAGCTTCCAGACCCGTGTCTACCCGATCGAGGCGAACGGCACGCGCACGGTGATGGTGAAATACGTGTCGGCGCTCGTGGAGACGGGTGCAGAGTCGGTCTGCATTCTGCCTCTCGCGTTCGACGGCAAGGTCGAGAAGTTCGGCCTGCGCGTCGAGGTCGCGCGCGGCGGCGTGAAACCCGAAATCCGCGAGGGGAGCCTGGCCAACTTCGGCTTTTCCTCCTGGAAGAGCGGCTTCGCGGCCGAGACGTCGCTCGAGAACGTCGAGCTCGCCCAGACGCTCCGCATTGCGATTCCGGATGCAAAGGCTCAGCGGGTGCTGGTCGAGAAGAGCCCCGAGGGCGAGACGCACTTCTGCCTCAGCGAGATCGTCGAACCGCCGGCCGACCTGCCCGCCATGAAGACCCCGGCGCGGGTGACGGTCCTGTGGGATGCCTCCGGTTCGCGCGCGAAGGGCGACCGCACGGCCGAGTTCGCGACGATCCGGGCGGCGTTCGCGGCCTGGAAAGATGCGACGGTCGAGGTCGAGCTCGTGCCGTTCCGGAACGTGCCGGGAAAAGCCGCGAAGATCACCGTCGCGAACGGCGATGCCGCTCCGCTCATAAAGGCGGTCGAAGCGCTGGAATACGACGGGGGCACCCAGCTTGGCGCATTGCCGCCGGCCGAAGGGGCCGTTCCCGACGTCTACCTGATGTTCACCGACGGCATCTCGAATTTCGGAAAGGAAGAGCCGGGGAAATTCGGCGCTCCGCTGTTCATCTTCAGCGGCGACGCGGGCGCGAATCACGCCCTGCTCGGCCAGCTCGCCCTGCAGAACGGCGGTGAATACGCGAACCTGCAGCAGACGAAGCCCGAAGACGCCGTGAAGGGAATCGGCCGCCCGGTGTTTCTGTTCCTCGGCGCGAAGGCGACGGGCGCGGACGATCTCGTGCCGCAGCTCCAGAAGACGGCTCGCGGCAGGTTCACGGCGGCCGGCCGTCTGACCGGCGGGGAAGCGAAGATCACGCTCGAGTTCGGCACGGCCGGCAAGGTCATGAAGACCGTCGAGTTCACGGTGAACGCCGCCGACGCAGGCGAAGGCGACTTGCTGCGCCGGTTCTGGGCCCAGAAGAAGCTCGAAGACCTCGAGGCGTTCCCGCAGAAGAACGAGAAGGAAATGATCGCCCTCGGGAAACGATACGGCATCGTGACGCCGCAGACCTCGCTGATCGTGCTGGAACGGCCCGAACAATATATTGAACATGAAATAGTACCTCCGGCCGGCATGCCGGAGTGGCGCAAGCAGTATTTCGAGGTGATGGAAAAGCGCGCGTCGGACCTGAAGGAAGCCGAACGCGGCAAGCTCGAGGAGATCCTGAATCTGTGGCAGGCCCGCCTCGAATGGTACAAGACAGAATTCGCCTGGAAACCGCAGCAGAAGCTTCGCTCCAGGAATGTTCCCGGCGGCGCTGCGGAGAGTGAAGAACGTCTCAGATCCCCGGAACCGATGCCCCAATCCGAAAGCGTGATGCCGTCCGCGCCTCCGCCTGCGCCCGCACGGAGAATGTCGGCGCCCGGCATGGTGGAGGAAGCGTCCGCGATGGACGGTTTTGCCGGTTCCGCCGGAGCCATCGGTGGAGAATCCAAAAAGGCCGATATCGGAGGCGTGGACGACAATCAGGCATCTAGGCCCGTCGAACCGGGCGTCGCCATGAAGGCCTGGACTCCCGACACGCCGTATCTGAAGCGGATCAAGGCGGCCGGAAAAGGCGCCGAGTTCGCCGCCTATCAGAAGGAAAAAGCCGAGTTCGGCTCTTCCCCGGCGTTCTATCTCGACTGCTCCGACTTCTTCTACGGCCTGAAACAGGACGCGATCGGCCTGCAGGTGCTGTCGAACCTTGCCGAGCTGAAACTCGAGAATCCCGCGCTGATGCGCATCCTGGCCCATCGGCTCTCCCAGCGCGACCTGCTCGATCTGAGTGCCGGGATCTTCGAAGAGGTGCTGAAGATGCGTGCAGAGGAGCCGCAGTCATATCGCGACCTGGGGCTGGTCCTGGGCCGCATGGGCAAGTATGAGCGCGCGGTGAGCCTGCTGTGGGACGTCGTCGCGAAGAAACGCTGGGACGGCCGCTTCCGCGAGATCGAACTGATGGCCCTCGAGGAGATGAACAACCTGATCGCGAAGGCGAAAGCCGCCGGCATCACCACGTTCAAGGGCGTCGATTCCCGCTTCATCCACCCGATGGAACTCGATCTGCGCATCGTCATGACCTGGGACGCGGACATGACAGACATGGACCTGTGGGTCAACGAACCGTCTGGCGAAAAGGCGTATTACGGCTACAACCGCACCGGCATCGGTGGCCTTGTCTCGTGCGACTTCACGCAGGGCTACGGGCCCGAGGAATACCTGTTGAAGAAGGCGATGAAGGGCATGTACACGATCCAGACCAACTTCTTCGGCAGTAACGCCCAGACCCTGTCAGGCGCCGTCACGCTTCAGGTCGACGTGTTCACCAACTACGGCCGCCCGAACGAGAAGCGTCGATCGATCACGATGCGGCTGACCGAGCGCAAGGAAACCTTTACGGTCGGCGAGGTGGAATTCTGACGATGCTCGGGAAAGTCATTTCGATGTTCATGTCACTATTCGGAGGTGTTGACGGCGTGGAGAGAATATCTGTACGGGAACTTGAAAAACGCATCTCCGAAGGCCTGAGCCCCGATGAACTGGTTATCGATGTCCGGGAACCCGATGAGTTCGCGTCGGGCCACGTGCCCGGGGCTGAAAATATACCTCTCGGTATTGTATCTCGGTCGGCCGACCGCGTGAAAGGCAGGAAGCGGCTGTTTGTGATCTGCCTGAGCGGCGGTCGTTCGATGCAGGCGTGCGGCCAGCTTGCCGGCCGCCTCGACGGCACGACGACCCTGGTCAACGTCGACGGCGGCACGATGGCCTGGATCGGCGCCGGGTTCAAGGTCGAAAAAAACTGACCGACTCCATTCCCCCGCTGGAGGGGAGACGTGCATTCTCACAGGGGCGGGTTACAAACCCGCCCCTGCGATATATTATGGCATATATCATCATCGCCGGCGGATGGGCATGGTCATGCAGCGGCAGCCGCCGCCGCCGCGGGCTAGTTCTGACCCGTCGATGGTGATGACGCACCGGCCGTAGCGGTTCAGGTCGACCTTTCCCTGAGCGACGTCGGTGGCGTCGATGATGGCAAAGCCCTTACGGTCGAGCTCCTCGATCGTATTGATGTTCCGGCGATACCCGATGATCCTGCCGGGGCCGATGGCGAAAAAGTTGGCACCGCTGTGCCACTGCTCGCGCTCTTGTGTCCAGGGGTCCGTACTGGCCCCACACCGGATCAGGTCCAGCGGCATGCCCAGCGCCCCTAGGGCGTCAGGGAGATTCTTTTCCTCGCTTATTTTCACGGACTGGCCGTTGTCGATGCTGATGCGGACGGTCCGGAACCGGTTGGGCTGCAGGATGACGGGCTCGTAGATCATGCAGGCGTCGGTGTCGACGAAGGTGAACACCATGTCGAGGTGGATGAACGACTCCGGCTGAAGCGGCAGTTCCTGCACCAGGATGTGCTGGGGGCGCTTCAGCTTCCGGAAATGTTCAACGAGAAAATCGACGCCGTGTGGGTTGGTGCGGGCGCCGATGCCGACCAGAAGAATGTCGTTCCGGGCGACGAGGATGTCGCCGCCCTCGAGTTGAACGCCTCGTTTGGCTTCGATCGGGGTGTTCGGGTTCAGGGTCGCGACGCCGAACATCGGATGGAAGCGAAAGATCGCTTCCATGATGAGGGCTTCTCGCGTCCTGACTTTGTTCGCCATCCGCGAAATCAGTACCCAGTCGTTGATCGCGATAGCCGAGTCGCGGGTGAAAAAGAAGTTGTGCAGGGGACGCAGCGAATACTTCTCATGGTCGAGAAAGCGAGACAGGTTGTCTTTCCTCATCAACACGCCCTCGAGAAAACAGCGGCTGAGATCCCGGGAGGTCATGCCGAGCAGCTCCTCGCGGAGGTCCGCGGCGTCTTCGCTGAGGCAGACGTTCTCCACCAGGTGGTGCTTCGCTTCGTCATTGCCCAGAATCTGCTCGAGAAGGCCCTTGACCTGGAATGTCCGGGTGATCCTGTCGAGCACACCGCGCAGTTGTGCGTATTCGATCGAGGCGACGGAAAGGTTGAGAATGTCGCTGTAAAGCGCCCGCTCCGCGTTTTGCGGCGTCATGTTCTCGATTTCCTGCCCCGGGGTGTGAAGGATGACGCCTTCGAGTTCGCCAACCTCTGAATTGACTCCGATGTCGAATGTCTGCCGCTTCGATGTCATGAAGGTCCTTTCATTCATATCATGATGTGTCAGTAAATAGACAAAAAGCCAATTTCATACTCCCGTTCGTGCCGAGTCTGTCGAAGCACTAGAGGCAATCGACTTTCGACAAGCTCAGGGCGAACGGTTGGTAATCATTCTGCAGGACTCAATGGAACGTGCTACGGCCGTTCGAAACAATATATGGCTCAATATGGAGGAAACAGACGGCGGAAACCATGGGCGATCACGATGGATGCGAAGGCGATATTACGCACCAGGACGAGCGGCCAGGGAACGGCGGGAGCGGTGGTTTCGGGGGAGGCCGCCGCCTTGCCGCAGTCGCGCAGGAACGAGACGGACCAGGGCCAGTCCCGGAGCGTGTCGAGAAGGTCTTTCGGAATCGCATCGTGGGGGATTCCCGCGCCGATGATGCCGCCAAGGATTGCCGCTGTCGTGTCCGTGTCTCCTCCAGCCCCGATGATATCCGAGAGCGCGCCTCGAAGATCGTTCGGAGAGCGGTACCACGCATGCAGAACCGCGGGAATGGTGTGGAGAATGAATCCCGAGACTCCGGTTTTCCATCCCTGGGCGGCTGCAAATGCTGCCGTCGTCGCGCCGGTGTCTGCCGATGCAGCCGCCGCATCGAGCAGGGGAGCCCATTCCGGGGCGAGATCGGGAAGGCGGTTTTTCAGTATGGCTCGGAAGCGGCGCGGGGCTTCCTCAGGTCGTTCTGTCCGGGCGGCGCAGGCGGCGGCGAGTGCCGCGATCTGGGCGCCCTGCTCGGCCCGGGGGTCCGAGTGGGTGATGAGGGTCGACGCGCGCACCAGGGCCCGGCGTTTAGCGGCAGAATCGGCGGCTTCCGGCGTTGTCTCCCCGTTCGAGCAGTCAGCCGAGAAGCAGGCTCCGATGACGGGAGCCCGCATGGCGGGCCCGTTCCCGGCCGAGAAA
>MWAR01000183.1 GCA_002068715.1 bacterium ADurb.Bin374 | reverse complement strand
CATGAACGAGACGGCCGCATCCGGCGGCACGACCGTGTCGAGCCCCGCGGTGACCGCCAGTAGGGGGACCGGGAAAAATCGGCCGGGACTGCGGGCCGGTCCTTTCAGTGGGAAGCCTGCCTTGCGTTGCTCCTGGGTTCGCCAGTCCGGGGATGCCAGGAAGGGAATGGCGACATCCGGGCGCGGTTCGTGCAGAAACGAGGCGAACGTCGTGAATCCTCCCATCGAGATGCCTGTCATGGCGACTCTCGCCCCCAGGCTGTATCTGAAGTGGGCGATCAGCAGAGGAATTTCCGATGCCGCTTCGGATACCATACCGATGAGCCGCTCATGTCGCTCCGCACCGGTCGATGCCTCGAGCCGTTCAAGGAGACCGTCCCGCCGCTCGCCGTGGTGAGGGGCGTCAGGACATACCGCGATGAACCCGGCTTTGGCCAGACGTTCGAGCTCGGGGCGCTGCACCTCCTTGCCGACGCCGAGCCCGTGCGCGACGATCACGACACGGGAAACGGCGCAATCCGCTTCAGAAGCGGCTCTTCTTGCCATCAACAACGGAATCGCTGCTGTGCCGAGTTTGAGGGTTCTGGCTGCCCAATGAACCGTTGGTGTGGCGTGGCCTGTTGGTGACATGAGCCGATTGTATGACGTGTGATCATCCGGCGGCAAGATAAGCCTGCGGCGGCATACTCCGGCGAAGCTCCGATTTGCGCTCGGATTGCGAAAAGGGGTATCTTGCACGGCAAATGGAAATGCACGAAGGCCATGAATCCACCGCATCCGGTATGTCCGGGGCAAGGAGCCTGTTTCCGGCACTGGGTTCGGCGAATTATCGTGCCTACTTTATAACAAACGGCTTTTCGCTGATCGGCACCTGGATGCAGCGGCTCGCCGTCAGCTGGCTTGTCTACCGGATAAGCCTCTCATCAACGATGCTGGGTGCTGCTGATTTCGTGAGCCAGTTCTCGGCGTTTCTCCTGATGCCCCTTTCAGGCGTCATCCTCGACGGCCGCGAACTGCGGCGGAGCATCTGGATTACCCAGGTTGCGGCCCTCGTCCAGGCGACGATCCTCGCCGGTCTCACGCTTGCGGGCATGATCAATCTTCCGATGCTCTTCGTCATGTGCGCGATTCTCGGTGCCATCAACGCCTTCGACATGCCTGGCAGGCATGCGCTCGTTCCGCAGCTGGTCGAACGCCGCGAGCACCTTGCAAACGCGATCGCGCTGAACTCCTCCGCTTTCAATGCGGCCCGGCTCGTCGGTCCTTCTCTTGCCGGAATGGCGGTTGCCGCGTGGGGGGAGGGGATCTGTTTCGCCCTGAATGCCCTATCATTTCTGCCGATCGTCTGGGTTTTGCCGCGGCTGGCTCTGCCTCAGCATGCGATCCGGCAGGAGAGAAAGCCCTTCTGGGGCGAACTGCGAACTGGACTGTCCTACGCTTGGCGGCATGAAGGGATCCGGTCGATCCTGATCCTGATTTCCATTTTCAGCTTCACGGCGATGCCCTTTGCTGTGCTGCTGCCGGTCGTGGCAAAGGAAATCCTGGGCGGCGGAGCCGAGACGCTGGGCTTTCTGCTGGGGGCGCTCGGTTTCGGCGCCCTGGCCGGGGCCCTTCATCTCGCCATGCGCAAGAGCGCCGAAGGGCTTTCGACGTATGTCCCGTTCGCGTTTGCCTGCTGCGGCGTATCGGTGGTCGTGTTCACATGGATGTCGAGTCTCTGGCCGGCGATGCTCTTCATCGCGATTTCAGGATACTGGATGACGAGCGGCTGGGCGAGCGCCAACACACTTCTGCAGATGCAGACGGACGACGACAAACGAAGCCGGATCATGAGCCTTTACATGATGGCCTTCATGGGCATGTCGCCCCTGGGAAGTCTCATCCAGGGTGCAATCGCCCAGCAGGCCGGCGTCGCCGCGACCCTGAGCGGCGGGGGAATTCTCTGCATTGTCTCTTCCCTTGCTTTCATGTGGAAAAGCGGATATTTCGGCGTTCGCCGCCCTGCACACCCGGCCGACCAACGATCCGGTGTATGATGGATGGACCTTCCCAAGACAGCGAAGGATCACTACGTTTTCCGTGATATCTAGGAATATATCTCGATGATGCGCGCAGGTTTGGTAGCACGCCGATCGTCTCGGCGACGGGTGCGGCACGCTGACGTCCCGAGTGGTATGATATGTGGCGGCCGTCATGATTTCCCGATGATTTTATTATTATATAATTAAAGAAATATTACTAAAGAGGAGAAGACATGAGTATGTCCGAAACTCAGAAAACCTCGAAAGAACGGCACTCCTGGCGATTTTTCCGCTCCGGCGGCGTGGACCAGGTCAGTCTCGACTCGGGAGCCGATCTCGCATCTCTGCGGGATCTCGATCCCAAGCTGTGGATGGCCCTGAGTTGCCCGGTGCAGGGACTCGAACTGGACGCCGCGACCCTCGCCCTGATCGATTCCGACAAGGATGGGCGTGTTCGCGTGCCGGAAGTTCTGTCCGCGGTCGAGTGGGTCTGCGGCCGGCTGAAGAATGCCGACGATCTTCTGAAACGCTCCGAGACCCTGTCTCTGGCTTCGATCAACGACGCGGATGAGGAGGGAAAGCGGCTCATAGCATCGGCTCGCCGCATTCTGGCCGGGCTCGGCAAACCTGACGCAGAGACGATCGCCGTGGCCGACGTGGCGGATGCGTCGAAGACTTTCGCCGCGACGCGCTTCAACGGCGATGGCATCATTCCGTCGTCCGCGGCGGGAGATGAGGCGGGGCGGAAGATGATCGAGGAGATCGTCTCCTGCGTTGGCGGTGTCGATGACCGGAGCGGGGTTCCCGGGATCGACGAGACGCGACTCGACGCCTTCATCGACGCGTGCAGGGCGTATGATGCCTGGTGGCGGGCGGGTGAAGCGGATCCGGCAATTCTTCCCTACCGGGGAGATACGGTGGCGGCCTATGCCGCATTTTCCGCCGTCCGGGCGAAGATCGACGATTTTTTCACGCGCTGCCGGCTGGCTGCGTTCGATGCCCGCTCGACGGGGCACCTCAACCGTTCTGAAAAGGACTACGAACAGATGGCGGTCAGACTGCTGTCGTCGGGAAGTCCCGAACTTGCCGATCTGCCGCTGGCCCGGGTCGAAGCCGGCTGGGCGCTTCCGCTGAACGATGCGGTCAACCCGGCCTGGACAAAGGCGATTGAAACCTTCAACCGCCTCGTCATCCTGCCGCGACTTGGGGAAAAGACCGCCCTGACGTCGGCCGAATGGGATAAGATCGTTGCCACGTTCTCGGCCCACGAGTCGTGGCTCGCCGGCAAGGCCGGCACCTGCGTCGAACGGCTCGGGCTGTCGCGCATTCGGGCGATTCTTGGAGCCTCGCTGGATCGGAACGTTCGTGATCTGATCGCCCAGGACAAAGCCCTCGCTCCGGAAGCGGCAGCGATCGACTCGGTCGAACGGCTGGTGCGGCTGCACCGCGATTTATATACTCTTCTGAATAATATGGTGTCGTTCCGCGATTTCTACGACCGCAAGCGCGGCGCAGTCTTCCAGAACGGTACCTTGTATCTCGACGGACGCAGCTGCGATCTTTGCCTCCGGGTCGAGGATGTGGGAAAACATGCCGCCATGGCGACGTTGAGCCAGACCTACCTCGCCTACTGCGACTGCGTGCGCGCGGGAAGCAGCGAGAAAATGTCGATCGTCGCCGCCTTCACGGCTGGAGATGCCGAACTGCTCGCCGTAGGACGGCATGGCATTTTCGTCGATCGTCGCGGACGTGACTGGGACGCCGTTGTGGTCAAGCTGATCGAACACCCGATCAGCATTGGTGAGGCATTCTGGACACCCTATCGCCGGATCGGCCGGATGATCACGGAACAGGTCGAGAAGTTTGCCGGTGCCGGAGACAAGGCGATGCAGGAAAAACTGTCGGGCGGTATCGCGGGCGCCGCGGACAAGGCCCAGACGGCAGCCGCATCCGCGGCGGGCGGACCCCCGGCCGCCCCACAGGCATTCGACGTCGGCAGGTTCGCAGGTATATTTGCCGCTATAGGATTGGCAATCGGCGCGATCGGCACGGCAATCGCGAGTGTCGTCACAGGTTTCCTGGCCCTCTCCTGGTGGCAGATGCCGCTGGCGATCTTCGGCCTGATGCTGCTCGTCTCGGGGCCGTCGATGATCATGGCTGCCATCCGGCTCAGAAACCGCAACATCGGCCCCGTCCTCGACGCGAATGGCTGGGCGATCAACTCGCGGCTCATGATGAGCATCGCGTTCGGCGG
>MWAR01000182.1 GCA_002068715.1 bacterium ADurb.Bin374 | reverse complement strand
CCTCTCGAACAGACCGTCGACGGTCATCTCCGTGCCGTCTTCGAACGGCCACGTCTCGGGATTGAAACAGCCGGCGCATCTGATCGGGCAGCCCTGCACCCAGATGCAGGCCCGCGTCCCCGGCCCCTCGACGGCCGTCCGGCCGATGAACGTGTGAACCCGCAAGATCGACATGAGGACATGATACCTCAAACACAACAAAAGCATTCGGAACAACAGCACGAGAACCGATTCGCAGATGACGCCGATGGCGCAGATGGTTACTTGATTCCTGCATACGAAAAGCCAATTTCGCATCCCCGTTCGTGCTGAGCCAATAGAGAAAACCTTCCTCTGTGTCTCCGTTACTCTGCGTTGCGTTGTTCTATTCCGGGAAAAGAAAACCGGGCCCCCCAGAGGGGCGGGCCCGGTGGTGAAGCGGGGCGGCAGGATTACTTCGCGGCGGTTTCGAGGCCGAACTGGCGGAGCAGGGCATCCTCGTTGAAGGAGCGGCCGAGGAATGCCTGGACCTGCACGTTCTGGTCGGCGGTGCGGCCGGGGGCGAGGATCAGGTCGCGATACTTCTTCCCGGTGGCGCCGTCGAACACGCCGTTCTTCTCGAACTCGGTGAAGATGTCGGCCGAGATGGCGCGGGCCCAGAGATATCCGTAATAGCCGGCGTCATATCCGCCCATCAGATGGCCGAAGCTGGCCTGGGGATGGGTTCCGACGCTCTTGGGCGTAAGCATGTATCTCCGCTGGAGCCGGCCGTAGCTGATCGTGGTGTTCTTCAGGTCGGTTGTATGGCAGGCCATATCGAACTCCGTGAGAAAGATCTGTCGCACGTTCACGAGGCCGGAGTCGAAGGTCCGGCTCTTGATTAGCCTGTCGATCATCGCGGCGGGCAGCTTCTCGGACGGGTTCTTCCAGTGGCCGGAGATGCGCTCGAGCACGTTCTTGTTCCAGGCCCAGTTCTCGAGGATCGTCGAAGGCACTTCGACGAAGTCGCGGGCGACGGCGGTTCCCGAGAACATGCCGTAGCGGGCCTTCGTGAAGAGGTTGTGGGTGACGTGGCCGAACTCGTGGAACATCGTCTCGACGTCGTCGTGGGTCAGCAGCGAGGGCTGGCCGGCGGCGGGCCGGTTGAAGTTGCCGACGATGGCGCAGGCCGGCTTCTGGTAGACACCGCCCGGCAGTTCGCGGCCGCCGACCAGACCGAAGCAGGCCTGGTGCTTGTATTTCCCGTCGCGCGGGAACAGGTCGATGAAGAGATACCCGATGACCTCGCCGTTCTTCTCCTTTACGACGTAGGACATCACTTCCTCGTTCCAGACGGGGAGAGCGGCTTTTTCCATGACCACGTCGAAGACTTCGGCGTAGATGGCGAGCATGCCGTTCATGACGGTCTCGAGCGGGAAATACTGCTTCATCGCTTCCTTGTCGATGTCGAGCACCATTTTGCTGTACTGGTTGTTCCAGTAGCGCCACTGCCAGCCCATCAGGGGCTCGGTGGTGCGGATGCCGGCTTCCTTCGCGCGAAGATCGAGGCGGTCTCGCATCTCGGCTTTTGCCTTGGGAAGCAGCTTGCCGTGCAGACGGTCGAGGAACTCGGTGACCGCCTCGGGCTTTTTCGCCATGCGGTCGTCGAGCTGGTATTCGGCGTGGTTCTTGTATCCGAGCAGTTCGGCGAGCTGCTGGCGGAGCCTTAGGCCCTCTTCGAGCAGCTGCACGTTGGTATCGGCGCAGCGGTTGTTGAACTTGAACTCGAGCCGGCGGCGGACGTCGTCGTTCTTCGCGTTGTCCATCATCGGGAAGTAGTCGGGGTAATTGAGGGTCACGACGAACTTGCCGTCGGTCGTGGTGGCGAGACCCGCGATGAAGTCCTCGGGAAGGCCTTCGAGCTCTTCTTTCGTGACCTCGAGCTGGTCTTTCCAGTCGCGGATGTTTTTCTCGAACTTGAGTTCGGTCGCGACGAGCTGCTGCTTGAGCTCCTTGTATTTCGCGAGGTCGGCTTCGGACAGCATGAGACCGTTGCGCTTGAACCCGAGCATGATGCGGTCGAGCAGAAACTGCTCTTCATCGGAAAGCTGCGGTTTCGTCTGGGCAAACTCGTTCACGGCGTTGTACAGATCGCGCCGGGTCATGATCTCGACGGTGTATTTGCTCGATTCCTCTTCGAGCGCGGCCGCGGCATCGCGCACCGCGGCATCCTTAGAAACATACGACATGAAGATCGGAAGGGTGATGACGTCGCCGAAATCCGACAGGGCCGCTTCGAACGCTTTCACGGTGTTGTCGAACGTGCGCTTGCCGGCGGGCACCTTCACGATCTCTTCGAGGCGTGCGTCGAGCTCCTTGCGGGAGTCGGAGGCGACCTTCGCGACTTCTTCCTTCGTGAAATCGAATCGGGGGGCGAAGGGCATCCCTTCGACATCCGCGAGCTGAACCTTGCAGCCCTGGACGGGTTGGGCGGCCCTGGGCTGTTCGGCGAAAGCCAGGCCGGCGCAGCAGACGACGGCCAGAACGGTGAGCAGAGAGCGTATCAACATGCCTGACTCCTTCTTTTCCCAAAGGTGGGTTGTTTTGCGGCGTTCATGGTATCACGGCCTTGCTGTCGATGCACCCGCCGTGCGGTTTCTTCCGCCGGGTGGTTGCAAATCGGGAGTGGGTGTCGGATACTACGGCACCCGGAGGAGCTGATGAATACGAGAATCTGGAAAGCCGATGCGATGCTGTTGCTGACGGCCCTGGTCTGGGGCGCGGCATTCGTTGCCCAGCGCGTCGGTATGAACAGCGTCGGGCCGTTCACGTTCAACGGCGTGCGGTTCCTGCTCGGCGCGCTTGCGCTCCTGCCGCTTGCCTGGTACCAACGGAACGCCGTCAGGAACGAAGGCGGCCGGATCGACCTGGAGATGTCGCGGTATGTCAGGGCTTGCTGCATCGCCGGGATCTTCCTGTTCGCCGGCGCCTCACTTCAGCAGGTCGGCCTCGTCTGGACGACGGCAGGAAAAGCCGGCTTCATCACGGGGTTGTACGTGGTGTTCGTGCCGCTGTTCGGCTTGTTCGCGCATCATCGGCCCGATACGTGGACCTGGTTCGGCGTGGTGCTGGCAGCCGGCGGCCTCTTCCTGCTGAGCGTTACCGAGGCGTTCACGATCGCGTTCGGCGACCTGCTGGAGCTGATCGGGGCAGTCTTCTGGGCCGGCCATGTTCTGCTCGTCGGCCGGTATGCGGCGCGGCTCGAGCCGATTTCCTTCTCGATCGGCCAGTTCATCGTCTGCGGAACGCTCAGCCTGGCGATGGCCTTCTGGCGCGAATCCGTCTCCGTCGCCGGCCTGTCGGAGGCGCTCGTGCCGGTCGCCTACGGCGGGCTGATCTCGGTGGGCGTCGGATACACGCTCCAGGTCGTTGCGCAGAAAGACGCCCTGCCGGCGCATGCCGCGATCATCCTGAGCCTCGAAGCCGTGTTCGCCGCCTGGACCGGCCGGGTGCTGCTCGGGGAAAGCATGTCCTGGCGCGCGACGGCCGGCTGCGTGCTGATGCTCGCCGGGTGCCTCCTGGCCCAATTCGGACCTCTACTGAAAAGAAGCCCGACGGACGAACCGGAAACCACCCATTCGCCCTGAGCTTGCCGAAGGGTGAGGGCCTCACGTGCTTCGGCAGACTCGGCACGAACGGGAGCGCGACAGTAGCTTTTGTCATGCAAGGGGCAAGAACCGGATGGAAAAAGCGCCAGCGGGCTTCCGACGATCGTTATTTTATTGTGAAGACTATTTCACTATGCCGAAGGGGAATGACGCGATCGGGCTGTCGTCGAGATACATTTCGAGACTGTAGGAACCGATCGGAAGCGGATTTTCCAGCCTGAGATCGGGGCTGAGGTTGAAGATGCCGACCTCCTGGAGGCGCCCCTCGGCGGAGGTGATCTCCCCGGGGCCCTTTTCCGTTTCCAGGGCGCGCCAGGTCCATTTCAGCCGGGTGCCGGGAACGATACCGGACGTTCGAACGCTCAGATACAGGTGTCGGTTCTCCGGCGTGAAGGCCTTCACTTCCTCGCCGAGCTCCCCGTCTTTATCGGGGAGGTGGAGGGAATACTCGTAGATTTTGAAATCAGCGGGCTTGTCCATCACGCAGTAGTTGATCGCTGTGACGGGCTTTCCGTTGATCTCGAGCTCGAAGCGGTAGTATCCGACCGGGAAATCCCGTTCCAGCGTCAGGGAACCCTTGTACTCGTTCCCGACGAGCGCGGTTTCCGACGGGGACTCTGCGATGAGCAGATTGCGGCCGGCGGCCGTATTCACCGAAATGAATTTTGCGACCGGTTTCAGGGGCCCGATCTTGAGCGACTTGAAGCGCACCAGAATGTGATGCACATGGTCGGCCGGGTAAAACCAGGATGTCTCGTCTCCGGCTTCCCCTTTGCCGTTATCACGGTACAGAACGATTTTTTCGACTTCCCACTCAGAGGCAGCCTCGGCGGGAACCGGGGCCGGCGCGGCATGCGACGGGACGACGGACGACCAAGCCAGAAGAAACAGCAGGGAAGCGGTAATGATGTGTCTCACAAGAACCTCCTCGATCCGGTTTGTATCTCTCACCGGGCATCATACATGAAAACCGCTCATTTCCAAATCTCTCCTGAACTGCGTCATTCTGGACGCTCCGGAGATGGACAGATGTGTCGCACCCGGGGTTCCTGCCCGGCCCGAACGACGGGCGGTCGTGATGGCGAATGCGCTCTGGGCGGTCGTTCGCGGCCTGCCGACGAGGCGTGCGACCTTCGTGTCCGTGCTGGCATGCCGGTTGCGCCAAAGCAACGTCATCGAATGGAAAAAAACGCGGCGAACGGAGGCGGGATATGACAGAGAACATTTCAAACCAGGAAATCCAGACGCAGCAGGCGGATGCCGTGAAGCCGGAATGCTCTCGCGATGCCGGGGATATTCACACGGAAACACCGGAAGGCGAACCGCCTTCGGGAAATGCCGGAGACGACGGTGAAAACGGCGGATGGATGCGCCTGATAATCGACGCCAACCCCCTCTACCTGATGAGCGTGCTGCTGATGATCGCGGGCTTGTATCTGGTCAACGGTGCGGCGTCGGAAAACGCGGTCGGGGTCGGGACCGTCGCCGGCTTTTTCGGGGTGCAGAACGTCTACGAGATCGTCCTGGTCGCGATGGCGATTTACCTGCTCCGGACCGGCACGAACAGCCGGCACGGCAAGTTGCTGCTGTTCTTCGTCATGGTGTTCCTGGCCGACCTCACGTTTTACCAGGTGCGCATCGCGGTGATGGACCGGTCATGGGGCTTCACCCTCTCCACATTCTATCTGGTCCTCGGCGCGGTAAAGGTCTGGGCCGTTTTCACCTGGCTCGAGATAAAGATTCGCTGGGAACGCCTCGTATACCCCCTGATGGCATTCGCAACGATATATTATGCTCCTAATTATATTTACTCGGTCATAGATTCGACGGGAAGCGGCAATTCGGGAATGCCGTTCTCCGGTCAGGTCGACGTATACATGATCTGGCTCGTCGCGGCCGCAATCCAGCTTCCGGTCATCGTCGCCAACTGGCGGAAAAGCAGTCTCGAGGAAGCCGAGCCCAACCCGTATGTTGGTGACGCGACGACGTTTTCCTGGGCGCTCCTGCTGTTTCCCTTCGCGATCCTGCCGTTCCAGCTCGAAAAGAACGTGATGGCCGACGCGACCGCGGGAAACCCCGCGATCGGAAAGCTGACCTTCGTCTATCTGCCGTATCTGCTCGCCGGAGTCTTCTTCTTCCAGAGTTTCTTCCGGACGCAGATCGCGAAGATATACTCGATCAACGTCTACGATGCCACCGTGCTGATCGGCCTGACCCTGTTCGCCCTTTTCACCGCCAGGTCGGACGAGATCGGAAACGGCCTCTCGACGATCAACTGGTATCTCATTTTCGGCGCGCATCTCGTCGTTGCTCTCACCCGACGGAACCTCGTTTGCGCAGGCTTCCTCGGCCTCGTGGCGATCAGGTATTTCGGTCTCGGCATCAAGACGGCCGCCGGCAATATCTATGAATATGGGCGCACCCTCTCGACGACGACGTGGGCGGCTCTCCTGATGGCCGGCTCGTTCGTCAGCCTCGGCCTCGGATTCCTGCTCAGCATCGGCACTAAGAAGCTTCGGAAATCGTAATCTCCCGTATCCCGTCTGCTCCAATCCCCTTCAAGCGCACTCTTCGCGGGTGCGCTTCTTTGCTTGCCGCTCCGGGCTGTGTTTCCAACGTGCAACGAATCACTCTTGGTCCCTATGCCGAAAACGTGGCAGGAAACGCGAAAAAATAGGCACTTCGGCACAAGACGATGCGCGGAAACAGCTTTATTTCAGCTTTTCTACCGGATTGTCGTGGTGGTACGCAAGTTGCGATAAGATACCGGAAAATCGAGGTTCCAGGAGTGAAACGATGATTCGCATGGCACAGGTTGCGTTGATGGTCGTGGCCCTGCTGGGCAGCGCGGTATTCGCCGCGACGCCCGAGATGCTCGCCGGCCGGACCCATGGGCGCGTGATACTTTCGGATGGCGGCGTGAACTGGAACGGCCTCCGGTCGGTATTCGAAGAAGTCATCGGTATCGTCGATGCGGCCACCGTCGAAACGATCGGTGAGGCGACGATCCTGACCCCCAAGGTGTTCGACAGCGTGCTCGCGGCCGACGCCGAGATCGCCACGTTTCGCGCTTCAGCCGTGCGGCGCAAGAATACGAAGTTGATCTGGAGCTCGTTCGTTGCGAAGAGCAGTGTCATGCAAGCGCGCCTGGCGAACCTCGAAGCACTGATCAAAACCGGCGCCGAGCCGAAGGAAAAAGACGCTCTGCTCGCTAAATATGCGAAACTTCGCGGAGCGATCGTCACCCTGTGGCTGGCCAACATGCAGTTCGACCCGGATTCGCTCGGCGGCGCTGGCTTCCCGTTCCCCGGCGGCTCGGACTACGACATGAACATCATGCCCGTCTGGGAAGAAACCGACAACCAGAACTACCAGATCTACCAGGAAGCCCAGGAAGCGGTCCGCGACCTGATCCAGGAAATCGGAAAAGCCCTCTCCTGACGCACGTCTGACAACAGGAACGGAACCGTACCAGGACGTCGGCTCCGGGCCTGCCTGAAATGGAATAACCTCAACCTCCTCCCTTCAGGCCGCCGCCCCCACCCAGGGCGGCGGTTCTGCTGTCAGGGGAAATGGTTCAGCCTCTCTGGGTCAGGAACACGCCGGAGATGACGAACGCCGTGCCGGCGATGAAGTGCGTCGAGATCGGTTCCCCAAGGAACGCCCAGCCGAGAACGACGGCGATGATCGGCTGGAGGTTCGAGACGACGGCTACCTTGCCGGCCTCCAGGAGCCGGAGTGCCCAGGCCCAGACGAGATAAGCCACGACCGACGTCAATAACGAAAGATATAGAACCGAACCGATGCCCGTCGAAGACACCACCGTCCAGTCCTGAACGGCGAGCGCGTAGCCGCCTACCGGCAGAAACAGGAGGGCGCCGAGCGTCAGGGCGGTTCCGGTCATTTCGAGCGGCGTGTAGCGGGTGAGCGCTTTCTTGCTGAGGATCGTGAAAACCGCCCAGGTGACGACGGCGAAGAAAAGCAGTGCGTCTCCGAACAGCGTTTTCCCGGAAACATCCGCCGTACGCTCGATAAGCACCGTCGCGACCCCCGTGAAGCCGAGCGCGACACCGGCAAGTTTCGGCCAGGTGATCCGTTCCCCGAGAAAAAGCCCGGAGAGAAACAACACCATCAGCGGCGTCAGCGCATACATGAGGGCACCGTGGCTCGAGGGGGCGTATTTCTGGCCCGTCAGGAACAACGCCTGGTTCAGCGGCACGGCGAGCAGGGCGAGCGCCAGGAAGAGGCCGCGGTCGCCGGGGCGGGGGAGCGCCAGCATTTTCTTCCAGCCCAGAAGGAGCGTGAACACGGCGGCGGTGATAGAGAATCTGAGACAGCCGAGCGCCATCGGGCCGAACTCGTTCAGGGCGAGCTTGGCGAACAGGTAGGTGCTACCCGTGATCAGTTGTGTCGCGACGGCGCCGAACAGCGCCTTCCGCTCGATGGCCGTCATCCCGCCTGATTCTGTCATGCGCCGAAGGGAACCATGCCGCGAGGTGCCCTGTCAATGTGCGGCCTGAAGTTTCCGACAAAAATCGCCGGAGTTCATCCGCAGATGCGAGGCAGATGAAAGCCCGATGAAGAACGGATAGGCGCCAACCTCTGCGGTTGCCGACTATCGAGCCCTGTAGAAGGAAACCCTTCCGTTCGTCCTGCAGCTTGTCGAAACACGATCGACGTTCCCGCTGCGACGGGCTCGGGATGAACGGGTGTGTGATTCTGCAATGTCAGGCAAAGCCACCCTGCGTCACCGGCTTCGAGAACCGATGCGCTCGCGCAGAATCGACGCACGATGCAAGACAAATCGGGAAAATTGGGGTAAACTCTCGCGGACAGATTGTACAGACCGCTGCATGAGAAAACGCGGCGTACATTGATTCGGAGAATGGAGACGCGGATGGAAGCTACTGCGAATGGCAATGAAAAACTGACATTGATGGAATCCCTGAAGATTCTCTTCGGGGCGTCGAAGGTGTTCTGGCTCGTCAACCTGGTGAACTTCGCCGACGGTATCGCGTATTTCGGCATTCTGACCTTGCTGACGCGCTTCCTCGGCACGCGCCTAGGCATGCCGGATGCCATGGTCGGCATCAGCGTCTCGGCCTTCACCGGGCTGGTCACGCTGTTCATGTTCGGCGGCGGCTTCATCTCCGACAAGCTCGGGGTGCGCAACGCCCTGACGCTTTCGCTGCTGATGCTGCTGGGCGGTCGTGTTTTCACGGTCATCGCGCCGTATGGTGGCGAGTCCTACGCCGGCTGGAGCCTCGCCTGGCTGGGCCTAATGCTCATGGCCTTCGGTTCCGGCGTGCTGCAGCCCGCACTGTATGCGGGAACGAAGGAATACACCGATCCGCGCACCGCGACGATCGGATATAGCCTGCTCTATGCAATCATGAACCTCGGCATCATGGCCGAAGGGTTCATCTCGCCGTTCGTGCGCACCGACGAGCATTTCCTCGGCGGCTTCAACGGCCTGGGATGGGGCATCGACGGCGTGTTCTGGGTCTGCGTGACCATCACCGGCCTCGTCACCATTGCGCACCTGGCCCTGTTCACCCGGTCGGTCGACGAAAAATGCCGCTGGAGGGACCCGAACGCGAAGGCCGAGCCGCCGAAGCCGGCCGCCGACGAGGCGCCGAAGACCTGGAAGGACAAGCTGATGGAACTGCCCTTCCTCGACGCCCGGTTCATGTTCTTCATCTTCATCCTGCTTCCCGTACGCACGCTGTTCGCGCACCAGTTCCTCACGATGCCCGACTACGTGTTCCGCTGTTTCCCGGCAGAAGTCGGCGCGAAGTTCGAATGGATCAACGCGCTCAACCCGACGATCATCGTTATCTTCGTGCCGCTCATCGCCGCGCTTACCCGCGAAGTCAGCGTCATCACGATGATGATCATCGGTTCGGCCATGTCGGCCGTCACGACGTTCATCCTCGTGCCCGGCCCCGATCTGAACATGCTCATTCTCTACGTGCTGCTATTCTCGCTCGGCGAGGCGCTGTGGTCGTCGCGGTTCCTGGAATACGTCGCCGATCTCGCTCCCGAGGGAAAGGTCGGCGCCTACATGGGCCTGGCCGGCATTCCCTGGTTCCTGGCGAAGTTCACCACCGGTCTGTACTCAGGCTTCATGCTGAGCCGGTTCGTTCCCGCCCCGCCCGACATGAACGGCATCTACGACTTTTTCGGCGTTCCGCAGTCGCTCGGCAGCTTCTTCATGGGCAGTTGGGCGGAAGCGCCGCTGAACGAGTGGATGAAACTGCTCGTCATCCATGATTCGAGCACGCTGTGGCTGATCTACGGCTTCATCGCCTGCATCTCGCCGATCGGCCTGATCCTGGCCCGCGGTTGGATCGAAAAGGGCGCGCATCACGGCGGCAAGAAAGCCGAGGCCGCCTGAACCCCGGCATCCGAGGCGAAAGCCTCTCTATAACTGATACAATACGAACGGGGCGCGGAGGAACTTTCCTTCGCGCCCCGTTCTTTCAGGTGCTCCGGCAAGGATTCGTGCCGGTATGGCTCACTTCCGCTTTCCGACGGCGAGATGGAAGAGCTGTTCCCCGTCGATCTTGAAGTTTTTGATGACGTCCTGGCCCTGCGGCCCGATCACCCAGTCGATGAAGACGATCGCGAGGTCGGTCTTCGCTCCGGGGACCTTCGCGTTGTTGACGGCGATGATGCCGTAGGGGTTCTTCAGCTCGTCGGGCTTTTCGTAGATGGCGCTCAGATGTAGTTTGCCACGCATCGACAGCCACGTGGCACGGTCCGTGAGAACGTAGGCCTGCATCTCGTCAGCCATTTTCAGCGTTTCGGCCATGCCTTGTCCGGCCTCGACATACCAGAAGCCCGTCGGGACAATGCCGAGTTCCTTCCAGATCGACAGTTCCCGCTCGTGTGTGCCAGACCTGTCGCCGCGCGAGATGAACTTCGTCGAGCCGCTCGCGATGCGTCCGAACGCCGCAGCTGCCGAAGGGGCGCTTTTCGCGAGGGCGGTGTCAGACGCCGGCCCGACAATGAGAAAATCGTTATACATCAGATCGTATGCATTGGTGCCGAAGCCCTCCGCCACGAACACGTCTTCCAGGGTGCGGGCATGCACCATGACGACGTCGGCGTCGCCGTTCTTCGCGAGTTCGAGGGCCCGTCCCGTGCCGACAGCGACCGCTTTGACCGAGATCCCGGTCGCTTCGCTGCATTTCGCCAGCAGCACGTCGAGAAGACCGGTGGCCTGCGTCGAGGTCGTCGTCGCGAGAATGAGCGAGCCGCCTTTCGCCTGCGCGGCGGGGGCGTCGACCGCGAGCGAGGTTCCGGTGACGGCCAGGCAGAAGACCGCGGACAGAATGAAAACGAGCGGATGGGTGACACGGTGCATGAGGAATTCCTCCGGAAGAATGATGGGTCAATCGGTTGATACCATACCCATATCTACAGGATCCCGCAAGCATTGGTACGTGCCCCGCGTCACGCGCTGCCGGTTTCCGGGTGAAGAAAGCCTGAAATCTTGCGCGGATGAGAGGAGGCGGGATACTATGATGAGGCGAATGTCCGGCTGAGAGAACACGGTCTTCCGGGGCCGGGGAGCATGAAGAGGTTTTTGAGATGACGGATTCCGATACGACCCAGGGCGCACCATCACTTCCTCCCGAGGGGCTTGCCGATTCAGGTGAGAAACAGTGCATTCTCGCCGTTGACGATGCTCCCGAGAACATCGAGATCATACGCAACCTCCTCGAGTGCGAATACCAGATCAAGGCGACCGTGAAAGGCCGCAAGGCGCTCGAGATAGCGAAGCGGAAGCCCCAGCCCGATCTCATCCTGCTCGACATCATGATGCCCGAAATGGATGGCCTCGAGGTGTGTCGGGCCCTGAAAGCCGACCCCGAGACGGCTCACATTCCCGTCATCTTCATCACCGGCAAGAACGAGGCGGCCAACGAGATCGAAGGGTTCGAGCTGGGCGCGGCGGATTACATCACCAAGCCGTTCCACCCAGCGGTCGTAAGGGCGCGCGTGCATACCCACCTTCTCCTGCAGCGCGAGCAGCGGAAGGTCGAACGGCTTCTCGAGAACATCCTGCCAAGGAAGATCATCCAGGACATCAAGGTCCACGGTTTCAGCGCACCGGAAATGTTCGACCCCGTGACCATAATGTTCGCCGAGCTGATCGAACCCGGTTTCAGCGATGACGCGACCCTGGCCGGACAGCTCATCACCGAGCTGACGGACATCTTCACCACGTTCGACAGCATCGTCACCGGCCACGGCGCCGAGCGGATCAAGACCAACGGCGACACCTACCTTGCCGTCTGCGGCATGCCGGCAAGGAATCCGGAACATGCGGATATCATGGTCCGGGTCGCCCGGGATTTCCTGAAGTTTCTCTCCCTGTATCGCCGGGAACACGGGAAAAACTGGAAAGTCCGCATCGGCCTGCATACCGGCAGCGTGGTCGGCGGCATCGTCGGCCGGAACCGCTACCTGTACGACATTTTCGGCGACGGTGTCAGCATCGCATCCAGGGTTCAGAAGGCGGCCGAGCCCATGACACTGGTCGTCTCGGACCCCACCTGGGAGCTTGTGAGAGAAATGTACGGTTTCTCCCCCCACGGATCGATCGAGGTCAAGGGGAAAGGGATCGTCAGGCTCTTCGAACTGACCGTCTCCTGATTTGACGCGCTTTCGTATCGTCGCACGAACGGAAAAGCCGGAGGTTCCATGTCTAGACGAAAACGCACATCCCAACCGCGGCGAATGACGGCCGCCAAAGAAAATATAGATATAAATATAGAAGATCTCCGGTTCGAGGAACTGTTCGATCTCGCGGAGATCCAGCGGATGCAGGACTCGTTTGCCGCAGCCCTGGGACTTGCCTCGGTCATCACTCGGCCGGACGGCACCCCCATCACGCGGCCGAGCCGGTTTTCAAACCTGTGCGCCGAGATAATCAGGAAAACCGATGCCGGTATGGCCAACTGCCGGGCCGCCGAACGGCAAATCGGCCGGTTCAGCCCGGATAGGCCGATCGTCGCGTGCCCTGCCTGCGGAAAGCTCGAGGCCGGGATAAGTATCTCGGTCGGCGGGAAGCACCTCGCCGTCTGGCGGATCGGCCAGGTGAGAGCGCCGGAAACGACCGATGAGCAGCTGCTCGAGTATGGCCGGCGGATCGGCGCCGATCCGGAAGCGTATCGCACGGCAATGCGTGATATTCCCATCATGTCGCCAGAGCGGCTGAAGGAGATCGCGGCCGCTGTATCGGTGACGGCGAACCTTCTGTCGCAGACGGCCTACATGAATCTTCAGAAATCCCGGCTCCTCGGGCGTCACGAACAGGACGAGCAGGAGCTTCTCGACGCAAGGGAGAGGCTCGAAACCCTGGTGAGGGAGCGCACGAAGCAGCTTCGCAGGAGCGAGGAACGGAATCGTCTCCTTCTCGAGCATACGGCCGACGGTGTCTGCGTTGTCGATGAGAAGGGGGACATCACGTTCGCGAACCCGGCCTGCCTCCGGCTTATCGGATACGAGAGTCTCGAAGACGTGGTGGG
This sequence comes from bacterium ADurb.Bin374, assembly GCA_002068715.1. The sequence continues at coordinate 2,893 of MWAR01000182.1, read as the reverse complement.
CCGCAATGGCCACACGCTGCTGCACCATTCACGCGCGGATGGAACCCCCCATTCGGCCGAAAAATGCCGCATATTGAATTCGATACATATGGGAGAAGCAGTCCACAGCGACGCGGATGTATTCTGGAAAAAGGACGGAAGCCCGTTCCCGGTCGATTACACGTCTTCCCCCATCTTCCGCTTCGGCAAGCGGATCGGGGCGGTCGTGACCTTCCGCGATATAACCAAGCGAAAAGTGGCTGAGGAACGGGCCTGGGCTTTCTTCACGCATTCCCACGACGCCCTGGAGGTCTTCACCCTCGAGGAGGGAATCGTCCAGGCGAATCCTGCCGCGGCAGCCATGTTCGGGGCCGACTCTCCCGAAAAGCTTTTGGGCATGAGATCCGGCAGGCCCCCTCTGTCTCCCGAAACCCAGCCGGACGGGCGGCTGTCGAGCGAAGCGAGCAGGGAATACGTGCTCGAGGCCCTCGATTCCCGGAAGGCGGTACGATTCGACTGGCTGCACCGGCGGCTCGACGGGCACCTGTTCTCCTGCGAAGTGACGTTGGTTCCGGTACTCCTGGAGGGAAAAGCGGCTATCATCACGAGCCAACGCGATCTGACCGCCCGGAATGAAGCGCGCGAGCAGATCGCCCGGGCGAATTTCCTCGCCGACAACGCTCTCGAGCTGACAAAGTCGGGATACTGGCACGTTCCGCTCGATGGCTCCGGGTATTACAACTCGTCGGAGCGGGCCGTGAAGATCTACGGCGACATTCCGAATCCGGGATACCGGTATCATCTGGAGAGAGAGTGGTTCGCGAACGTCGAAGCCGCCGACCCGGAACTGGCCAGGCAGGCAAACAGGGTTTTCAAGGGGACGATCGAGGGGCGGTATCCGAAATATGATGCTATCTATAAATACAGGCGCCCCGCCGACGGCAGGATCGTGTGGATCCACGCGCTCGGATTCCTCGTCCGGGACGGCGTCGGCAGGCCGACCGACATGTACGGTGTCGCCCAGGACATCACGGACCAGATCACGGCCGAGCACGAGTTGATGGAAAGCCGCGAACGGCTCGACATGGCCCTGAAAGGCGCCAGGCTGGGCCTCTGGGACCTGCGTGTCGACACGGACGAAATGATCATCAACGACATCTGGGCCGAAATGCTCGGATACACGCCCGACGAGGTGACTGACCTTGCCGGAAGCGGTTCCCGGCGCTGGAAGGCGCTCGTCCATCCCGATGATTTCGACCGCGTCTGGCAGACGGGCCAGGATCACCTGGCCGGGAAGACCCCGGAATACCGCTGCGAACTGCGCATGAAAACGAAAAGCGGCAAATGGAAATGGATCCTGAACATCGCCAGGTGTGTCGAGCGTGATGTGAACGGCCAGGGCAAACGGCTGGTCGGCATCCACATGGACCTCGATCCGCAGAAGAAGGTCGAAGAGGTCCTGTCGGCGGCCAAGGAGATGGCGGAAGCGGCCACGGCGGCGAAGTCGAACTTCCTCGCGAACATGTCGCACGAGATCCGGACCCCGATGAATGCTATTCTCGGCATGTCTCGTCTCGCCCTTCAGACCAGCCTTGACACGCGGCAGCGGAATTATATCGAAAAGGTGCATCGCGCCGCCGAGAATCTGATGGGCATCATCAACGACATCCTCGACTTCTCGAAGATCGAGGCCGGCAAACTCTCGATGGAAACCGCGGACTTCTGGCTCGACGACGTGTTCGATAATATAGCTGGCCTTATAGACGTCAAGGCCGAGGGAAAGGGGATCGAGTTTCTTTTCGATACCAACCCCGATGTTCCGAATGCGCTCGTCGGCGATCCGCTGCGGCTGAGCCAGGTGCTCCTCAATCTCGGCTACAACGCCGTGAAGTTCACCGAACGTGGCGAGATCATCATCGGCGTCGAGGCAAAGCCGATCGATGGGAGGACCGCCGAATTTCATTTCTGGGTGCGGGACACGGGCATCGGCATGACGCCGGAACAGCAGGCGAAGCTGTTCCAGTCGTTCAACCAGGCGGACGCCTCGACGACCCGCAAATACGGCGGTTCCGGCCTGGGCCTGGCCATCTCGCGGCATCTCGTCGAGATGATGCACGGGCGCATCTGGGTCGAAAGCCAGCCGGGGAGGGGATCGACCTTCCATTTCACGGCACGGCTCGGCCTGCAGGAGAACCAGCGCCGTCGGACCGCGCTCACCGCCGAGGAACTGGCCGGGCTGCGCGTGCTTGTCGTCGACGACAACGCCAGCGCCAGAGAGATTCTGTCGACGATCGCCGCGGGGCTGCGCCTTGATGTCGATACCGCCGAGAACGGCTTCCAGGCGATCGAGATGATCGATCGGCTTGCCGCCGACGGTCGGTCGTACGATCTCATCCTGATGGACTGGATGATGCCCGGCATGAATGGGGTCGAATGCGCCCGGCGCATCAGAAGCTCACGGCCCGACAGGTCGCCCGTCGTGATCATGGTGACCTCCTACGGGCGTGACGATGTCCGGACCGACGCCGAGCGCGCCGGAGTGACGTCGCTCAGGATCATGAGCAAGCCCGTGACGCCGTCGCTCCTGCTGAACTCGATCGGCGACGTGCTCGGCCGGCGGGCCTCGACAGTCGAATGCCGCTCGAAGGAATGGAGCGAGACGCTCGCGGATAACATGGCGAAGCTTAGCGGAGCCCGGATCCTCCTGGTGGAGGACAATGAGATGAACCAGGAGCTTGCGGTCGAGCTGCTCGGCCAGGCCGGCATGCAGGTAGCCGTCGCCGAAACCGGCCGCGAAGCCCTCGATATCCTGGCGAAAGACGACCAGTTCGACGGCATTCTGATGGACTGCCAGATGCCGGTGATGGACGGCTACGAGGCGACCCGTGAAATCCGCAGGATGCCGGCGTTACGG
>MWAR01000181.1 GCA_002068715.1 bacterium ADurb.Bin374 | reverse complement strand
TCGACGAGGCCAACGCCGACCGCCTCATCGCCGAGCCCGACCTGGCCCGCCGCCTCTTCGACATCGACCGGTCCTTCATCTACGAGAGCTTCCACGTCTACAGGCTGAAATCCTGAACATGATCGCCATGCAAACCCGCCGCAAGGCGGGTTTGCTGCTTTCAGGGAATGACGATGCAGACTCCCGGAGTGGGCTCGAACAAAGAGGAACAGGCTCATCGAAGGAAATGAGACGGTCTGTGTTACCATGAAAATGTAATTCCGATGGGGGATGACGGATGAAACGGGTGCGGCGAACGTTCTTGCTGGTGCTGGCGCTTCTGGTTGCGTTCGTGGGCGGGGCCATTCCGCCTGCGATGTCGCATTCGGAAAAAGCGGGCGTGGGCGGCGTTCTGCAGAGATTGCCCGAGAAAGCCGACGCGCTGCTCGTGAAGGCCGCCTGTGTCATCCAGAACCGCCTGAAGGTGTTCGCGGAGCACCTCAACGCGGGGAGCCACGTGCGGCTCAACATCAGTCACGGATTTTACGATCGCGACCTGCGGCGGCTATTCATAATATTCGACGGCGCGGCGACCTTTACCGGAAAGCTTCCGTTCCCCGACGATCTGTCGGACCGCTATTTCACCAGCGACTCGGATATCGCGTGGGATCTCACGCTGTTTTCGATAAAGCGCAGTGGCGGCAAGATCGGATTCCGCTTCCAGGGCGATATCGTCGTGTTCCTCGACCGGTTCGTCTACGATCTTGCGAAGGAGTTCATCGATATCGCCGGAGGCGTCGCCTTCCTGAAGGCCGCCGAAACGCTGCTTGGTTTCGCGGATGAGTTCAACTCCCGGCTTGTCGCGCAGGCCGTGACGAAGACTTTCGCTTCGTTCTCCAAGGAATCGCTGTCGACGACGGGAGCCGAACTCGTCGCCAACGCCGTTCAGCACGATTCGTCGCGTGTCCGGGATCTCGTCAGGGAAGCGATCGCGAATGGGAGCTTCGCCGACTTCTGCTGCGTCGCCATCATCCGCGCCGGCATCGACCAGACCGGCGGTCTCGTCGGCGCGACGCTCGGCGCCATGGCCGGCTCGGCCATCGCTCCCGGCGCCGGAAGCGTGGTCGGCGCGTTCATCGGACGCCGCATCACAGTGTCTATAGCGCATACGATATCATACAAGCTCACGGTCGAAGGGCCGATGGAAGTCTGCCTGCGGCAGATCCGGAAGGAATGGCACCGGCTGCAGGAACGGGCCGGCGACCAGATCGCCGCCGGCCGGATCGCCAGTCGCGAGAAGTTCATTCTGGGCCGCCTCAAGCGGGAATTCGACGAGAACCGCTACGAGACGCTCGACAAGCTGATCGCGCGCGTGTCGACATTCGACGGGGCCGATCTTCCCGCATTCGTCTCCCTGCTGGCCAAGGTCCGTGAGATGCTGACGTTCAAGCTTCTTCAGAAGGGCGACTGGTATGCCTCCAAGAAGCTTCTCCAGATGAAGACCGCGATGCAGAAACTCGGCCTGGCCGACGACGTCGGGTTTGAATAGAGCCCTGAAAAACTGCCGATCCCGAGCCCGGCCCCTTCGTGCGGCTCACCCGGTCAGACGCCGGGCCCAGGAGCCGGCGCGGTATCTGAGATGGAACAGCAGGGCTTTCACCACCGACTCGGCGGACATGCCGGCGAAACAGCCGATGAGCCCGAAGCCGAAATGGACGCCCAGAAGCCACGCAAGGGGAATTCCCGCGAGCCAGAAGGTCGAGAGGGTGATGAGGCTGACGCACAGGGCATCACCGCCGGCCCGCAGGGTACCCGAATAGACGACGATCACGGCTTCGAACGGGATCACGAGCGTGAACCACTTGATGAGCCGGAGCGATTCCGCGGTCACCGCCGGCTTGACGGAAAACATTGCGAGATACGGGCCGGCGGCGGCGAACGCGAGCCCGCCCGTAAAAATAGCTAAAGATATTGAAAGAAACGACGCGCGGCCGACCGTCATCCTCGCGCGGACGGCATGACCGGCCCCGAGATGCCGGCCGACGACGACCGATGCCGCGGTTCCCAGCGCGCCGAGCGGTATGTATCCGAGACCGCGCACGCTGTGATACATGAAGTAGGCGGCCATGGCGTCGCCGCCGACCATGCCGACGATGCGGGTGTAAGCGAGCGAAGCCGCCTGCCAGAACAGACCGTCAAGGGCGATCGGGCCTGCCAGCCACATGAGCTGGGTCGCCATTCCGGTCTGCGCCTTGCCGATATCGTGAAGCCCGAACCGCCGCCCCTCGAACCTCAGTCTTCCGTAGGCCCGCATTGCAAGCCACGCTCCGACGACGTGAGCGGCGGCGGTCGCGATGGCGGCTCCCATGATGCCGAGCCTCGGCAGGCCGGCATATCCATTGATCAGCAGCGCGTTCAGAAGGGTATTCACGAGGATGGCGGCGACGGACGTGACGACCGGCGTCCGGGTGTCGCCGAGGGCGCGCATGACGCCAGTGACGGCGAACATCACGAGCACGAAGGGAAAGGTCCAGGCGATAATGCCCAGGAAACCCGCCCCCGCCTCCGCGATCTCCCGATTGCCGTCCGTGAGCCACAGGCAGGCCGGTTTCGCGATGGACATCATGATTGCGCTTCCGGCTGCACCGATCAGGAGCATCAGCGCGAGTGACGATCCGGAAAGGGCGGCCAGGCCCCCAACATTTCTCGCGCCCCGCAGCTGCGCCGCCAGGATCGCCGCGGCCGATGCGACGGCGCCGGCGAGCGTCTGCGCGAAAAACAGGATCTGCCCGCCGACTCCGACGGCAGCGATTGCCGTTTCCGACAGCTGGCCGACCATCAGCCGGTCGAGAAGGGAAAGCATCGAGAACGACACCGCTTGAAGCGCAAGAGGCCAGGCGAGCTGCCACAACTCCTTGACGGTGGAACCGCCGAAACGGTTCATGCCGGGATGACCTGCCTTCCGCCGCTTTCGGGCGGGAACGGGTATACGCGAAGATTCCGGTGCATCGCTCAGTCGAAGAGGGTGTTGAGAATGAAAACGACCAGAATGCCCACAAGAAAACAGGCCGAAAGAATCAGAAGTGTCTTTTTCCATTCGGAGCCGGAATCGGTCGCGCCCAACGGAGTGTGGACGCTGGAAATGACGACCCGGCCGTCCCTGTCGACGGTAGCCGTCTGGACATGCTCGGATCGTCCCGGGAAGAACCGGCATTCTATAATCGAAGATATAGTTTTGGCGCGGGTGTTCAGCAGCGTAAGCTCATCTTCCCTGATCTGATCGCTGAACGGGTGGGTTATTCCTGCCTTGTCAACCAGCAGGAGCTGATACTGATACCAATTCGAACCGTCCGAAGCGCAGATGAAGCCGCTGACAACGACAGCATCGACATCGGAAAAGCCGAGATACTCCCGGACTCTTCGGATGAAGGCGAATCCGAAATGATAGAAAATCGTCTTTCGCTGTCGGTCGACGATGTAATAGTTGTCTGTCTGCGTTCGCAGATATGTGAACAGCAGGATGGCTCCGGCTGCATAGGGAAAGAACCTGATGAAAGAGGGGTCCGGCGGTGAATCCTCCGTGCCGAAATAAGTGATCTGAAGAATGACGATGCAGGCGAATGCCGAGCCGAGGGCGAGAAACGTCCAGACTGATTCCAGTGGTGTGTCGAGGTCGACCTTCACCGTTCGGGGAAGAGTGTCGGAATCAAACTTTGGAGGAGCCGATTGGGCCTGCATTCGTTGATTCTCTCCCGATGACGAGCATCGTCGTTTTTTCCGCCGGATCTCAAATCGAGTCACTTCAGGAGCCCGGCGATGACCTGCCGGTCTATCCGGCAAAGGTGGAGGCATTTCCGGACCGGGAGGCCCCGTCAGGTCCGCACGGTTTCCCGGTCGGGGGTGGGGACGGCTTCTACATACAGATTTCCGGCGCAGACCTCGACGATCCTGACGCGGGTGCCTTTCTTCACGATGCCCTGCCGGATGGAAACATCCAGCTTCCGGCCGCCGATATCGGCTTTTCCGGATGGTAGAAGATCCGTCACCGCGATGCCTTCACAGCCCTGCAGGGAGGACAGGTCGGGAACGGCCACGTAGCCTTCCTCGCTCGTCATTTTGTGATTCAGAGCCAGCCAGCGCGACAGGATGCGCGGAAAGACGAACATGGTGAAGCATTTTCCCAGAACCGCGACCAGGATGACCAGTTCCAGCCAGAACTTCAAATCCATGCCTTCTCAACCTCCGTATGCCGGCATCATCGGAGTGAAACCCAGGCGACAAAGCCGAAAAACGCGAGCACGAGCATGATGATGACCACCGCGAGCCAGCCGGATATCTGGATGTTCGAGAGATCCGTCGACGGGGTGTTCAGCGGGGCACTGGCCGTCGAGATGTTCACCGTTCCGGCTGGACCGGCCGCGATCGTGTGCGTGTGCTCAACCTGGCCCGGGACCAGCCGACAGTCGATGATCTTCGCGATGGTTTCGGCCCGCCGGTTCAGGGTTGCCAGCTCGGGCTCTCTGAGCGAATCGCTGAACGGGTGGGTTTTGCCGGTCCGGTCGATCAGCAGGATCTGATACTCATACCAGCGAGAATTCTTCGAATGATGGATCGAGCCGTTGACGACGGCCGAGTCGATGTCGGAAAACCGCATGTAGTCCTTGACCGATTTCACGAACAGGCACTCGAAGTGGTAGAAGATCGCCTTTCGCTGTCGGTCGACGATGTAATAGTTGTCGGTGAATTTCCTCAAAGCGACGAAGAAACCGAGCGCCAGAAGGGCGTGAGGCAGGTAGTTGAGGAACTCCGGATCGGGCGGGGTGCGCTTGCCGCCGATGAAGCCGATCTGGAGAATGAAAAGACAGCCCACGCCCGATACGAACGCCAGGGCCGTCCAGGCAGATTCGAGAGGGGTGTCCAGATCTACTTTCACCGTTTTCGGAAGAAGCTTGTCGAGATCCTGGTTGTCCGATGGTATCTGCATCTGCTCTGTTCCTCCCCGCC
>MWAR01000180.1 GCA_002068715.1 bacterium ADurb.Bin374 | reverse complement strand
TTCGATGGCGCACATCATGGCCGAAGCTGTCCTCAAGCTGTTCCCCGAAGCCCAGTTCGGCATCGGCCCCTCGATCGAGAACGGCTTCTACTACGATTTCCAGCTCTCCCGCGCCCTCACCGTGGACGACCTGGCCTACATCGAGAAAGAGATGCAGACGTCGATCGCCGCCAAGAGCGCGTTCACCCGCGAGGAGCTCGACCGCGCCGCGGCTCTCGAATTGTTCAAAAAGCTGAACCAGCCCTTCAAGGTCGAACTGATCGATGAACTCCCGGAAACCGAGCGGATCTCGGTGTTCCGCCACGGCGCGTTCGTCGATCTCTGCCGCGGCCCGCACCTGCCAGATACCGGCGCGGTCAAGCATTTCAAGCTCCTCAGCGTCGCGGGCGCCTACTGGCGCGGCGACGAGAAGCGGCCGATGCTCCAGCGCATCTACGGCACCTGCTTCGCCTCGAAAGACGAGCTCGACGCCTATCTCAACATGCTCGAAGAGGCGAAGAAGCGCGACCACCGCAAGCTCGGCAAGGACCTCGACCTGTTCTCGGTCCACGAAGACGTCGGCCCGGGGCTGATCTTCTGGCACCCCAACGGCGCCCGCATCCGCCACATCATCGAAAGCTACTGGAAAGAGATGCATTACCGGAACGGGTACGACCTGGTGAACACGCCGCACATCGGCCGCAGCTGGCTGTGGGAGACCAGCGGCCATCTCGGCTTCTACAAGGACGCGATGTACAGCCCGATGAAGATCGACGAGTTCGACTACTTCATCAAGCCGATGAACTGCCCGTTCCATATCATGATCTATAAAAATCAGAAGCGCTCATACCGCGATCTGCCGTTGCGCTGGGCCGAACTCGGCACGGTGTACCGCTACGAGAAAAGCGGCGTTCTCCACGGTCTGCTGCGCGTGCGCGGCTTCACGCAGGACGACGCCCACATCATCTGCACCCCCGAGCAGATCGAGGACGAGATCGCCGAGGTTCTGCGGTTCAGCCTCTCGCTCTGGCGCACCTTCGGCTTCGAAAAGATCAAGGCGTATCTGGCGACCCGCCCGGAAAAATCCGTCGGCGACCAGTCGCGCTGGGATACGGCTCTCGAAGCCCTGAAACGGGCCGTCGCGAAGGAAAACCTCGAGTGCGAGGTCGACGAGGGCGGCGGCGCCTTCTACGGGCCGAAGATCGACCTGAAGATCAAGGACGCGCTGGGCCGCGAGTGGCAGATGACGACGATCCAGTTCGACTTCAACGAGCCCGAGCGGTTCGACATGACCTTCGTCGGCGCCGACGGCCAGGAACACCGCCCCTATATGGTGCACCGCGCCCTGCTCGGCTCGATCGAGCGGTTCTTCGGCGTGCTGATCGAGCACCACGGCGGCGCCATGCCTCTCTGGCTAGCGCCGGTCCAGGTCGCCGTCCTGTCCATCTCGGAGAAGCATCTCGAGTATGCGAAGAAGGTGACCGAAGAGTTCCGCAGGCGCGGCGTGCGCGTCTGGCTCGACTCGGGCAACGACAAGATCGGGTACAAGATCCGCCAGGCGCAGTTGCAGAAAATCCCCTTCATGGCTATCCTTGGCGAAGAGGAAGCCTCGAGCGGGAAGATCACGATCCGCAAGCGGACGGGAGAGAACCTGACCGGGATTTCCCTCGAGACGTTCGTTGCGGAGCAGGAATGGAAAAAGGAAGCGATCTGACGCTGGTCGACGTGGGAGACATCGTCTTCCGCGTCATGCAGCGGTTTCTGCTCCGCAGAAACTCCGACCCGGGCGTCGTTGTGACGGCGAACTCGAGTGCCCTGCAGGAAAGCTTCTTTCTTCGGCTGCCCGACACCAGCACCCTGCTGATCAAGATCTTTCCTCACCGGAACTTCATGAGCGAGAGCGTGTACCGTATCGAGATCTACAAGACGAAAAGCGGCGACATGCGCGGCAACCGGATCGGCTTCATGGAAGTGTCTCTCGACAGCGGCGCAACCGAGGAGATCCGGTTGTTCGTCGAGGGAGCGCTTTCCCAGCTTGGATTCTGAACGTGGCGTAAGATATCTATAAGGAGAAATATACATGCGTGCAGTGATCGATTCGAGCAAGGGTGCGTATTACCGATGTCTCGTCGAGAACGGCGACCTGCTGACCATCCATCGCGACATGCTTCCCGACGGGGTTGGCGAAGGAGATGTACTGAAGGTGTCTTTCAGTCTCGATACCGAAGCGACGAAGCGCCAGAAGGAACTGATGGCCGTCCGCCAGGCGTGAGAAAACTGCAGGATGCCCGCTCCTGATCGGGGCGGGTTCTTTCTGCGCCTTTGATGAAAGGAACCATCGGCGTTCGCCGCTTATGGCTCGCCAAGGCAGTTTTTTTCTGCCTTTGCGTCGTCACCATCTGCATGGCGGAGGTTGCCGGTCAGCAAGCCGTCGGAACTCCGTCCGAACACCTTCTCCGGGAAAAGGCGCGGCTTCTCGTCGATAAGGCCCGAAAGGCAGAACTTGTCGGCGAATACGCCGAGGCGGTCGAAGCCTACGAGGACGCCTACGAAGCTTTTCCCGGAAACGTGATGCCCTTGCTCGGCTGGGGGGATCTGTTGTGCCGGCTCGGCCAGTTCGATCATTCCAGGGCGGTTTTGAAGCGCATTCCGTTCGACCAGTTGCCGCCGGCCGGGCAGGCGAGGGTGAACATGCTGTTCGCCCGTATCGCCGTCGCCCAGGAAGACCTTGAAAGAGCTGCGATATTATATAGCGAAATATTGAAAATCCAGCCTGCGAATGCCGGGGCGCGGATCAGGCTCGCGCTCCTGAGTGGGATGTTCGGACTCGAAAACAGGAAGCTCGAACTTCTGCGCGACAGGAGAGGCCGGGAGTTTCTCTCATACAGGGAACTCACCATCCTGTTCATTCTAGAGCTCGACTCTCTGAGGCTGATCGATGCCGCCTATTCCGCCGATCAGCTTTCAAATTGGCTCACCGAGTTTCTGAAAGCTGGCGATGGAGACGAATCATGGAGTGTCTACCTCCAGACTGTTTCTCTCATCAACTACCTGAGCGCCATTCCGCTCGGACTGGCCCCCGACATCGGTATCCTGTATCTCCTAATCCTGATCGGTGTCATCGTGTTCATTGCGGCGCGCCTATTACCTGGAGCACCGCTCCGGGAAAACGTCATCTTTGTCCTGCTCGCTGTCCTCCATGTTGCTGCCGCCGGGTGGCTCGGGCTGCCGGATGCAAGAGCGGCCCTGCTTGTCGATACGTTCTCGATCTACGACTCGATCTGGATCATCCCGCGCCTCCTGATCGCGATGCATGTCGTCACGATCGGGTTTTTCATCGCGTTGCCTCTTCTTTTTTTCCTCCCTGAACGGAAGCGCCCCAGGCGAAGCGAGCTGTATGCCGTCTGGTTCTTCTGCTGGTGGTTCATGGCATTCGTGCTGATCTTCCAGAGCCGGCTCGATGTCATGATCCGACTGCCTGGAATGCTTGTTTCGATCGTCTGTACGGGCCTGGCGGCATTCTGGATGCCGCTCGGGCGATTCATGGTGTTTCAGGCTGCCAAGGTGACGGGCCTGAGCCGCATGATGCCCGTCGGCAGCGCGGACGGCGGGG
>MWAR01000179.1 GCA_002068715.1 bacterium ADurb.Bin374 | reverse complement strand
GCGGCGAATGTTTCAGAAACGTCAAGCCCGGGGAAAACTGTATAACGACATATATTAAATAAGCTGTCGTTCCCTGTTGAGCGTAAAGCGAAGCCGTGATACAATTCGTCACCCCGATATGTCGCTTCAGATAAGGAATCTCTCGAAATCGTTCAGCGTCCGGACCCTGTTCCGGAACGTGACGTTCGTCGTCAACCCCGGCGAGCGCGTCGCCCTCGTCGGCCACAACGGGTCGGGAAAATCGACGCTGATGCGCATCATTCGCGGCGTCGAGACGGCCGATGACGGCTCGGTCACCCGGCCGCGCGAGACCCGGGTCGGGTATCTGCCGCAGGAGATCTTTCTCGAGAACGATCCCGAATGGGGCGAAGCGGGCGTCGACGCCACGCTCTGGACGCTCGCCGCGCAGGCGTTTTCCGGCCTCCAGCAGATCCGCGACGAGATCGCCGTCGTCGAGGAACGGATCTCGGCTGGTGATATATCAAACGCTTTACACGATCGGCATCACAGCCTGCTGACCCGTTTCGACCGCGCCGGCGGATACACCTGGCAGGCCCGCACGATCAGGATTCTCAAAGGGCTCGGCTTTCCCGAAGGCCGGTTCCATGACCCGCTGAAGACGTTTTCCGGCGGCTGGCAGATGCGCGCCTACTTCGCGCGTCTGCTCCTCAGCGAGCCCGACTACCTGCTTCTCGATGAGCCGACGAACTACCTCGACATTTCGTCGATCGCCTTCCTCGAGGACTACCTTGCGTCGTATCCGGGCGGCATTCTGATGGTCTCCCACGACCGCTACTTCCTCGACAAGCTCGCCAACTTGGTCGTCGCGCTGATGCCCGAGGGCGCCCGCACCTGGCGGGGCAACTACACCGATTTTCTCGAGGCCCGCGAACAATGGGCCCGCGAAGCCGCCGCCGCCCAGGACCGCCAGGATCGTGAGCGGAAGCGGGTGCAGGACTTCATCGAGCGGTTCCGATACAAGGCGTCGAAGGCCTCGCAGGTGCAGAGCCGCATCAAACAGCTCGAGAAAATCGATCGCATCGACCAGGCTCGAGCGGCGCCTAAACTCGATTTCGACTTCCCGCCGTGTCCCGAAAGCGGGGAGCTTGTCGCGAAGGCCGAGAAGATCGGCCGCCGATACGGCGATCACGTGGTGCTCGAAGGGCTCGATTTCACGATCAGGCGTGGCGACCGACTCGCGATCATCGGCGAAAACGGCGCCGGAAAGACGACGCTGATGCGCATTCTGGCCGGCCAGGATGCCGCCCACCAGGGCCGCGTCGAGTGGGGCTACAAGGTCCGGTTCGGCTACTTCGCGCAGGACGAGGAGATCAGCTTCGAACCGGAAGAGACGATCTGGAACCGCATGCTGCGCGACGCCCCGTTCGACATGGTTCCGCAGCTTCGCAGCCTGCTCGGCGTGTTCCTGTTTTCGGGAGACGACGTCGAGAAGCCTGTCCGGGTTCTCTCCGGCGGGGAAAAGAGCCGGCTTGGGCTGGCCCGGCTGATCCTGCGGCCCTGCAACCTGCTGATGCTCGACGAGCCGACCAACCATCTCGACATCTCGAGCCGCGAGGCCCTTCTCGAAGCGCTCGACGCGTTTCCCGGCACGCTCATCATCGTTTCGCACGACCGGTTTTTCCTCGACTGCCTCGCGACGCGCATTCTCGCGATCCGCGATGGCAAGGCCTTCATCTACGAGGGCAACTACAGCCAGTATCTCTGGGCGATGTCTCACCGCATGGCCGAAAACGAGACGACCGCGCCAGCCGGTGGAGCGGCGGCGCCCGATGGCGACGCTGGCAAGGATGACGCCCGCGAGGCCTGGAAGGAGCGGAAGCGTCAGACGAACCAGCGGCAGCGGTGGGAGCGCGAACTGCGCGAGGTCGAAGACGCGATCAACGCTCTCGAGGTCCGCCAGAGGGAACTCGAGGCCCAGCTGGCCGACCCGCCCGCCGAACTCGGCCGGGATGGGTTCGTCGATCTGTCTCGGCGTCACACCGAGGTCGGCGACGAGATCGTAAAACGGATGGAACGCTGGGAAGAACTTCAGAAGCTGATCGAGGAGCCGTCGCAGGCCGACGGCCCCGGGGCGTAAAGGAGCGGAGAGGTATGGCGGGAACGAATGCACGTCCCGATCAGGAACTGCTCGAAAAGACGAGACACAAGGTCGATGAACCTCCGATGTTCCGGGTGTTCCTGCTGAACGATGATTACACGACGATGGAGTTCGTCATCGAAGTGCTTCAGAAGGTGTTTCACAAATCGACCATGGATGCGACGCAGATCATGCTTCACGTGCATCGCAACGGAAGAGGGCTTGCCGGGGTGTATGTGCGCGACATCGCGGAAACCAAGGTCGAGACCGTGAAGGTGATGGCCCGGGAGCGGGGGTTCCCCCTTCAGTGCGCGATGGAGAAAGTCTGACATGCCGAAGATCCAGCGGGACCTCGAAATTACGCTTCATTCTGTCATCCGGGAAGCGAGCGACCGGCGCGACGAGTATCTGACGCCGGAACACATTCTCTACGGCTGCCTGTTCGACGGCCTCGGCCGGGAGATCCTGCGCGCCTGCGGGGGAAACATCGACCGCATGAAGAAATCACTCGAGGATTTCTTCGCCGACAAGGTGCCGAAACTGCCGGCCGACTCCGATCTCGATCCTCAGCCCACCGTTGGTTTCGAACGGGTCATTCAGCGCGCTCTCCTGCACGTGCAGGCCGCCGAAAAGGAAGAGGCCGACGCGGGAGATATTCTTGCTGCTATTCTTCAGGAGCCAGACTCTCATGCCGTGAAAATTCTGGCGGTCGAGGAGATCTCACGGCTGGATATTCTCGAATATATTTCGCATGGCGTGTCGAAGAACGATGAGTGTGACGAGCCGGCGAACAAGGGCGGAACGGAGGACGGCGAAGAGACCCTGCCCGGCGGCGAGATGCCCGCGGGAGGGGAGGAGCTCGGCGAGAAGCCGGTGAAGGATCCGCTCGGCCAGTTCGCCCAATGTCTGAACGAGAAGGCCGCCGCCGGCCAGATCGACCCGCTGGTGGGAAGGCACGCCGAACTCCAGCGAGCCATCACTGTCCTGGCGCGCCGGCGGAAGAACAACGTCGTGTTCGTCGGCGAGCCCGGGGTGGGCAAGACGGCGATCGTCGAAGGCCTGGCCCGGATGATCCAGGAGGAAAAGGTTCCGCCGACCCTGGCTGGGTTCCGCGTCTTCGCCCTCGATATGGGCGCCCTTCTCGCCGGAACGCGATACCGCGGGGATTTCGAGGCCCGGCTGAAGGCCGTCATCAAGGCGCTCGAGAAGCAGGAAAAGGTCATCCTGTTCATCGACGAAATCCACACTATCGTCGGCGCCGGCTCGGTGAGCGGCGGCTCGATGGACGCGGCGAACCTGCTCAAACCTCTGCTGAACAGCGGCCGGGTGCGGTGCATCGGCACGAGCACCTATGAGGAATTCAAGAATCATTTCGAAAAAGACCGGGCTTTCGCGCGCCGGTTCCAGAAGATCGACCTCGCCGAGCCGACGAAGGCCGAGGCGTTGCGCGTCCTGCACGGTCTTCGTGGCTCATACGAGACGTTCCATGGCGTGACGTATACCAGAGCGGCTCTGAAAGCCGCGGTTGACCTTGCGGCGCGGCATCTCACCGAAAAGTTCCTTCCCGACAAGGCGATCGACCTGATCGACGAGGCGGCCGCCCTGCACAAGCTGTCGCCGAAATACGAGAAGCGCAAGACCGTCCGCGTGCGGGATATCGAGAAAGCCGTTTCGCGCATGGCGCGCATTCCAGCGGCCCGCGTCTCGACGTCGGATGCCGACCGGCTCAAGGCGCTCGACGATGTGCTCCGGGGCGTCATTTTCGGCCAGGACGAGGCCATCAAGGCCCTCGTGACCTGCATCAAACGTTCGCGTGCCGGGCTGGGTGGCGAGCGGCGGCCGGTGGGCTGCTTCCTGTTTGCCGGACCGACGGGTGTTGGCAAGACCGAGGTGTCGCGCCAGATGGCGCAGGCGCTCGGGATCTCCTTCCTGCGTTTCGATATGAGTGAATATATGGAAAAGCACGCCGTCTCGCGCCTGATCGGCGCGCCTCCCGGCTACGTCGGATACGAGCAGGGTGGACAGCTCACCGACGCGATCCGCAAACAGCCGAACTGCGTCCTGCTTCTCGACGAGATCGAGAAAGCTCACCCGGATATATATAGTATTCTATTGCAGGTAATGGATGACGCGACGCTCACCGACAACACGGGGCGCAAGGCGGATTTTCGTCACGTCATCCTCGTGATGACATCGAACGCCGGCGCCCGCGAGATGAGCAAAGGCGCGATCGGCTTCGGCGACCAGAGCGGCCATGTCCAGTGGCGCGGCCGCGAGGCCGTCGAGAAGGCGTTCAGCCCCGAGTTCCGGAACCGCCTCGACGCCATTATCCATTTCAACGCCCTCAACCGCGACGTCATGCGGCGCATCGTCGACAAGCTGATCGGCGAGTTGAACGCTCAGCTGGCCGAGAAGAAGGTCTCCCTGGTCATCTCCGACGCCCTGCGCGACCATCTCGCCGTGAAGGGCCACGACCCGCGTTTCGGCGCCCGCCCGCTCGGCCGCGTCATCCAGCGCGAGATCAAGGACGAGCTTGCCGACCGTATCCTGTTCGGCGACCTGAAGAATGGTGGTACCGCCAGTCTCGATGTTGTCGACGG
>MWAR01000178.1 GCA_002068715.1 bacterium ADurb.Bin374 | reverse complement strand
GCGCCGTGATCTCTTCGTCGCCCTGGGAGCCGATCAGAACGACTTCGTCGCCGACCTGGACATGGGTGCGCGGTCCGAGATTGGCCATGGTCTGGTCCATGCAGACCCTGCCGACGATCGGACAGGATTTTCCCCCGATCAGCACCCGGCCCTGGTTGGACCAGAGACGATTCACACCATCCGCGTATCCGGCCGGGAACGTGGCGATCCAGGTGTCTTCCGGAGCGATCCAGGTGCGGCCGTATCCGATCGACGTACCCCTCGTGACTTTCTTGAGAAACGAAACGCGCGTCTGGAGCGACATGCCGGGACGTAACGGAATCGTCTGGGGAGTCTCCTTCGAGGGGTAGAATCCGTAGATCATGATCCCGGGCCTGACCAGATTGAACCAGCCATCCTGGTGGCCGAGTACCGCTCCCGAATTCGCGCAGTGCACGAACGGAATTCTCCCGTGTATCCGCTTTTCGACGGAATCGACGGCCTTTTTGAAACCGGCGATCTGTCGCTCCGTAAAGGTCGGCGTCGCGTCATCGCTTACCGGAAGATGTGTGAAAACCCCTTCCAATACCAGGTTCGTCAGGTCGCCGGCAATGAACCCGGCGAGATCGGGTGCCTCTTCCGGCTGACAGCCGATGCGGCCCATGCCAGTATCGATCTTCAGGTGAACGTTCGCCCGCTTGCGGAGCCGGCCGGCGGCTTCATCCAGGGCCTTCAGGTTCGATTTTTCGCAGACCGTGATCGCAAGGCCACTCTCGATGGCCGCATCCATCTCTTCAGGGAAGCAGGGGCTGAGCTTGAGGATTGGAAGCCTGATTCCGGCACGTCTGAGTTGGATGCCCTCCGGGACGGTGGCGACGCCGAGCCAGTCGATGCCTATTTTTTGGGCCATCTTCGAGACTTCGATCGCCCCGTGGCCGTATGCGTTCGCCTTGACGGCGATCATGATCTTGCGATCAGGGCCAACTGCACGCCTGATGCCGTCGAGATTATAGCGGATGTTATCGAGATGAATGCGTGCGTGCGTCTGATACAGCATATCAGGCTCCTTTGAAGACCACCTTGTGGACGTATGAGGATGTGCTGAGTGCGAGAAGCGCTCCATATCCGGGATAGAATGAAACCGTGTCTCCGACCTCGACGGCCTGCGCGGCCTCTTCGACATCTAGAAGGAGGTGATCGCTCGAACCGCCCAGGACGATGATCTTCGGGTCGACCGGCGTGATCCCGTCCACGACGACGTCCTGGCGGCCCATATTCAGGATTGCCCTCCGACGGAGTCCACGGTCGACGAACTCCTGGGAGCCGCCGAACGCGTCCTGGCCGCGATCCCCGATCGGCACCGACGGTTTGCGTTCGACCTCTATCACTTCACCGACGGCGATCATCGTATCCTGCCGCGTTCCGGGCCAGGGGGAACGGTCGATCACGTTCCGGCCGAGCACGATCGCCTCGCCTACGCGGAAATGGTTGATTCCATGCGGCATGCGGCCCGACGCTAGCAGTGGCAGACCGGAACTGTTGCCGCCGGAGAGAATCGGCAGTTCGAGACCGGAAGCACGACGGCACTCTTCCCGTGTCTTGAGAAGAAGGCTCATGTTCTGCACCGATGGAATGACGCCGCCGTAGCAGGCGAGATTACAGCCGAGACCGATGACTTCGATGCCTTTGAGATCTTTCGCCTTCGCGACGAATTCGGGCGCGCGGTCGGGCCAGATGCCCTCACGCAGATCGCCCACGTCGATCATGACGATGACCTTGTGGCGCAGTCCAGCCGTCAGCGCCGCGTCGGACAGGGCCCGCAGTGTCGCCATGTTCGTGTTGAGGCTGATATCGGCCGCCCGCACGACATTAGCCGCTTCGGATCGGGTCGGGAGGCGCAGGAGAAGGAGCGGCCCCGCGAAACCGAACTGGCGCAACGCCCACAGGTTCTCGACGCGCGAGTCGGCGAGCATGTCGGCGCCGCCCTCGACGAGAGCCTGTGCGACGGCCGGGTGCGCAGCGGTGACCTTCGTCACGCAGGCAACCTGGACGCCGTTCTTGTGGCAGAGATCGACAACGGATTTCGCGTTCCGGCGGATCCGGTCGGTGTAGATTTCGAGACGCGGGGTTCTGTGGCTCATACGGCCGCTCCCTTCACCCAGTTTTCGAAGGTCCGACGCACGGCGTCGGGATACCGATCGGCAATGGTTCCCATCGCCGAAAACAGGTATTGTCGGTCGAGAACGATCTTTGCCTCGGGCTTCGGGAACAGGTACT
Organism: bacterium ADurb.Bin374; assembly: GCA_002068715.1. The sequence continues at coordinate 858 of MWAR01000178.1, read as the reverse complement.
TCGCCGGCCCGGTACATACCGTTCGCAATATTTCCTCGCCTCCCGGCACGCGGGTCAGCGCACCGCCGGTGCCCACGACCCATCTGACGGCCGAGAGGTCTTTTCCGCGCACGATCTGCCTGCGGCCCGTCGGGGTGTACAGGTCCGAGATGGTGCCTGCATGGCGCCTGACGCCCGATTCCACGGCGCGGGCGCAGAGCCAGCGGGTCATCTCGCGCTGAGCCTCCGTCGCGGGCATCGCCTGCACGTCCTCGCTCCGCTGTTTCCAGCGCTCGTCGGTCGAGAGTTCGAGAATGTTGGCGGCGTTCACGTATACGCCGAGGTCCCCTTCGACGGTGCGCTTCGCATGCGGTTCCGGATCGACGAGCTTGTCGGCCCATTCGGCGCTGCCATCACTCACCGAATGAACATCGGTCGTGGCCCCGCCAACGTCGAGCACGAGAACGTCGCCGAGCGCCTCGGCGAACATCTCGGCGGCCTTCAGCACCGCTCCCGGAGTCGGCATGACCGGCCGCGAGGTGATCGTCGCGAGCTTTTCCATTCCCGGCGCATGGATGATATGGTGCGAAAACGCTTCCTGGATCAGCTTTCTGACGGGATCGACGTTCAGCACGTCGACGTCGGGAAAGACGTTCGGCGCGATCAGCACATCCTGGCCAGTCTTGCCGAACAGCTCTTTCACGATGTTCCGCAGGGCCGTGTTGCCGGCATAAATCACGGGAATGTGCATGTCGAGCGATGCCAACTGCTTCGCGTTCCCCTCGACCACGTCGCGGGCGCCGAAATCGACCCCGCCGGCGAGCAGGACGATATTCGGCCTGATGGCTTTGATCTCTTCGAGATCGCACGCCGCGATCG
>MWAR01000177.1 GCA_002068715.1 bacterium ADurb.Bin374 | reverse complement strand
GGGGATATGCCGGTGTGTGCCGCCGGCCTGATCCGACCTTGCTCGTTCTTGAACGCTGCAGCAAAACGGTGCGGCTGGATGGAAATGGAGTCGTTTATATATAAAAATAAATATATATCATGGTCCTTCGCAGCCGGCGCGGGGCCTGCGCGAACTAGCTCTGCGAAGGGGAGCCGGCGTTGAAGCGGAAGGATGGGCAGGCGCATGACCGGGAGACGGCAGGTCGGCCGCCATTGGGGAAAGGGCCGGCGGCCGTGTGCGAGAAACATCCAGGTGGGTGGCTCGATGGTGGGACTTCGCGTTGCGGTCGGATAGAGAAGGCGCGGTCTGGGAGGATCGAGAGGCCCGGCGTGCAGAGAGCGGATTCGGGGTGATGCGCGGCCGGCCCAGCCGTGCGTCGAAAGGGCGAACCACTTCCAGACTTCCGGCAGGGGTGACGCTAGGATAAGCTCCACATGCGGCTTCGCGGCAGACTGCCAGTCGGATGTCTGCGCCATCCTGCGAAGGCGGGAAATCTCGAATCGCGAGATGAGGCACTTCTGGAGATACAACGGTTCTCTGAGCCCCTTCTCGGGCTGACGGGAAGGGCGTATGGCCGGCTGCGCGCGCACGTCCGCGAGGGTGAGATCGGGCGTGCATGAGGCGGCGGTGGCGTGGGGCCGCATCTCGGGGCGTGGGGGAAACCTGCATTTCATGACGTCGAGTCGCTGCCGGGGCTGGGTCTGCGCGGGAGCCGGCGGGGCAAAGGCATGGTCTGTCCGCGACACGACGGGCGGAAGAACGGAAACGGAGGAGTGTTTCACGCGCGGCATGCGGAAAAGGCGTCGGGGATCCGCGGCGAAACAGTGCTGTCCTTCTTTCCCGGGAATCGTTACGGGAAACAGCAGTTTTCCGGCGAACAGCGATCGGGCGGCATGGCTGACAATCCTGCGGGCGACAGGGAAAATCGCAGGTTTTGCCGGGAGAGCCGCGTCAAAAACGGGTTCGGAAAATCTTCCGAGATGCGACAGGCTCATGACGGAGTATTCGACGAGAGGCGATCCACAGAAGCCTGGGTCAGTTTGATGGCTTCCAGCAGTCCCGTGACGCGGGAGCCGAGGATTGCCTGCTTGCGGACGATTTTCTCATGAATGCGATCGGGGCAGGAGAAGAAGGCGTCGATATCATGGATGGAAGCTCGCTTCGACGGATGGGAGACGGCGAGCGAATCGCGCCAGAATCGCGGCGGCTGAACGATTTTCGCATGCCGGTGCTCGATCGGACCATACAGAGTCTTGCGGGCACGATCCATCAGGCAGGCATACAGCATGTCGATTCCGGACACCATCGAGTGAGGAAGTGTCGAGCGTCTGGCGAGAAGTTCGAGCGGGAACACCTTCTTGAGGAGAGGGCCTGGCGAGGCCGGCGTGAAGAGAATGGCCGGGTCGGGATGCCTGTATCGTTTGTGGAAATCCGTTCTGGGAGCCACGGGCGGCATCGAGCAGGTCGAGTCGGGGGTGACCGGCGGCAGAGCGAGAGCCGGCCGGGAATATGAATTGATGATATCGAGCCTGGGAAAATGAAGTTGGGCGTGCGTGTGCCGGAGGAGCCGGATGCGCGTTGCGGAGTCCTCCCAGGCCACCGCCCTGACAAGAAGCCAGTCCTCGCCGCCGGAAAGCCGTCGGTGTGAGGAGACGGGTTCGAGACAGGATGGGAAGGTCGTCAGGAGAATGTATGGTTCCGAGTGTGTGCTGATGCGAGTTTCCGGGGGTTGATATCCCGGTGCGGAAAACTCGCGGACGTCGATGGTGGCTCCGCAAAGCCCCGGAGTTTCGACAGGGAGGGAAGGCATTGCTGTGCTGACGACGGGGCCCGACGTGACGAGGTCCGGCCGTTTTCCGAAATTCGGCAGGGGGAACTGGTTGTCCGGCTCATACAGATTCCAGAACTCGTATTCCGAAGGAACGGCCGGAGTGCGGACTGGCGCCACATCGACGATTCCATACACCCAGACGGCCCCGTTCAGGTGGGCGGAAGGCGCCAGAAGCTGAAGGAGAGGCAGTTTGAGCAGCTTCACATGGTCGGAGTAATCGATGTCGGAGACGGCGAATGAGTCTGACTGGAGCCTCTGCATGCCGGCATATTGCGAGATTTTTCCCGGACTCCAGGCGGCCGGGAAAACGCTCCGTGTGTCGAACACGCTGCGCGTGACGGGGGAAAATTCGAGATTCCTGAACGACCAGGTCATCGGCTTGAAAAAGACGGAGATGCTTGACGGCCGCTTCAGGAGAGAAATTCCCGAGATGCCCTGTTTGAAGAGATAGTCGTATGTTTCGAGGTCGGCTGCGAAATCCAGCGTGGCCGGTGATGGACGGGAAGACGTATCCGGTATCGCGATCCGGTAGGGAAGGGCATCCCAGGTGATTTGGGGGAGCGTAAGCTCGATCAGGAACGGGGCCATGCCGAAATGACGCGGCAGGCGGAAGGGTGGAGGAGCGATCGGAACGACGCGCTGGAGCGAGGGTTCGAAAAAGAGCCGTCCGATCGCATCCGCCGCACGTTCGGGATCGCGTGTGTAAACCGCGTCTGGATCGATTCCGAAGAATCGAGGCATGGAAAGGGCGAAGCCTGGCGCGGTCGGGATATTGCGAGCCGGGGATGAGAGGGAATCGAGTGAGAGTTCGCCTGGAAGCGGAGAAGTTGCCGGAAAAGCAAGACGTTTCCTGCGTCGCAGACGAATCTGGAAGGTGGCCTCGTTCTGGAATTTGTCGAACCCGGCACAGATATCGTCTGCCAGAAACGAGGTGTCGTGCGGGAGGATGGAGAACTCGGCCAGCAGAACGCCAAGCCTGAGGGCGATCGAGGTGCGACGGGCCTCGAACGGGGTGATCGCCGGAATCGCCCATCCCCTCGTTTCGGGCGGATACGAGCGGGGAGGAGCGGGGACGGCGGGTGTCAGTTCGCGAAGCGCGGACATCCCGGCACGTATCTGGTGGGTGAGCCGGTCCTGGTCTTCTGATCGCGGGAAGATGCCGGTGACGAGTTCCAGGTTCGAACGCACGAACGCCGTAAGTTCGAGATACGCATCCGGCGCGGTGGGAATCGGGAGGGCCTCGCGTGTGGGAATGTCGATCGGGGAATGACTGACGCCTGTCGGCGCGGCGCGAATATGGTCGTCGAGCAGCCATGGAAGCTCGCCGCGGCAGGAAAACGACGTGCAGAGGTTGAACTCCGTCGACATGAGCGATGGTCTGATCTCCGGGGCAAACTCGATGCGCTGGAAGAGAAACGCATCCAGCCGTCGCTGCTTATTCTGGAACCCGAGGAGCTGGGTGAGGGAGGGCAGGTCGGCGGGGGCTATATAGCCGCGCCATTCCGGTTTCCGGTCCGACATGACGTCGAGCCATGAAAGATAGGTGCTGGAATAGATCTCGAACCGGCATCGCGAGGCGAACCGGTCGTCGAAATGATAGAGGGGTTTCGCTGAAATCGACGGCCGTTCCTCCTGCTCGAGCGCGGCGACGGGCGGCGGCGCAAATTCCGGGTCGAGAGTGAACCGGGGAGGGATCCTTCCGTCGCGGACGGCCATGAGGGCGGGGAAATGGAGGTCGAGAATCGGCGGGAGACTCCGGCGGCCGGTGCCGGATAGACGCAAACGGAACCGATAGGCGG
>MWAR01000176.1 GCA_002068715.1 bacterium ADurb.Bin374 | reverse complement strand
ATTCTCGTATTGGGTTCCGGAGCGCGTGAGCATGCTTTGGTTCACTCTCTTTCCCATTCCCCGTCGGTCCTGAAGATTTTCGCCTGCCCGGGAAATGCCGGAATGCGGGATATCGCTGCGTGCCAGCCTTTCAGGGGTAACGCCGAGCTCGTCCAGTTCGCGCGCGACAACGTCGAGTTGGCCGTGATCGGCTCGTCGCGATACGTGACCGAAGGCACCGTCGACGCGCTCGTCAGGGCGGGCATTCCCGTCATCGGCCCCGCCGCCGACGCCGGCCGGATCGAGACCAGCAAAGCCTTCGCCGCGGCCTTCATGGTGAAGCACAACATTCCCTCGCCGATGACCCAGGTCGTCGCGAATCCGCGCGAGGCCGAGAGATTCCTCGACGAAAACCCCTGGGTGCGCGTCGTCAAGTGCGACGGCTTCTCCCGAGGCACGGGCGTCGCCGTCGTGAACTCCGTCGAGGAGGCTAAAGAAGCCGCTCACCGCCTGTTCAAGAGCTTCGGCCCGCCCATCATCCTCCAGGAGCGCGTTAAGGGCGTCGAGTGCTCCTACACGATTCTCACCGACGGAAACCAGTGGGTGTCGTTCAGTTCCTGCCGCGACTACAAGCGCGCCCACGACAACGAGGAAGGACCGACCACCGGCGGCCTCGGTGCTGTCAGCCCGTCTCCCGACCTCACCCCCGAACTCGAAGAGCGCATCCGGCAGCGGATCGTCATTCCGACCGTCGCTGGCATGCAGGCCGACAAGCTGATGTACCGCGGCTTCCTCTCGTTTCAGCTCATGCTGACGGCGACGGGGCCGAAGGTGCTCGAGTTCAACGCGCGTCTCGGAGACCCCGAAACCCAGAGCATCCTCGCCCGGTTCCGCGGCAACCTCGCTTCCCTGCTGATGGACTGCGCCCTCGGTCGGCTCGACTCGACCGGCTCGGAAGTGGCGTTCGGCAAGCACAGTGCCGTATCGGTCGTGCTCGCACGCGCCGGCTATCCGAATGACGACGAGGCCCTTCCCGAGATCCTCAAAATGGAAGACGTGAAAGATTCGACCATCTATCATTCGTCGAACGATATCGGCCCGTCCGGGGAATGGGTGTTCCGCACCGGCAGACTCATCACCATCTCCGCCGTCGGCGAAACCCTCGCTGACGCCCGCCGCCTCGCCTACGGCGATATCGAGAAGCTGGCGCTCAGAAATATCCACTACCGCAAGGATATCGGCGCCGCCTGAACATATTTCTAAATGAACGACGATATATCTATTGCTTTATAGATATTTGTCTGGTTCCCATGCGCCGCGAGTCAGACGACTCGGAGAGCCGATTCCCTTGGAAATGACCGGAGAACGACGATGCCTGCACGCGAGACGCTGGAAAAGGTCTTCTTCTGGCTGCTGGTCGTGACCTTGTGCGGCTGGTTCGCCGCCGGTTGGAAAAAGGGCGCCCTTCCGCCGAAAGAGGCGATCCTTCCGGTGCTCTTCCAGGAGCCGGTTCAGACGCCGACCACCCGCAAGGAGTTCAAGTTCGAGTATCGTGGGGTGCAGTATCGGGTGCGCCCGGTCGCGGAATACGAGCTGTGGGGCCTGGTGGTCGATCACAACGACATCAACGCCTGGTGGGACATCTACCACACCGCCGACTCGGTCGATACTCTCGATCTGGGCGTGATCTGGGGCGACAACCTGAAAATCCACGACTACCACCGGGTGAAGATGTGGAGCAGCTCGTGGTGCATCAACTGGGAGTTCCCCGCCGGCGTGACGTTCAGCCACGCCCACATCGCGAACAATCACCTGATCACGAAAGACCCGGCCACCCGCCGAAAGATCGCCACGATCAGGAAGGGCGACCAGGTGCGTCTTCGGGGCATGCTGTGCGATTACCAGGGCTCGAACAACTACGAGTTCTGGCGCCAGAGCAGCACGACCCGCACGGATACGGGCGGAACCGCCTGCGAAGTGGTCTACGTCGATTCGATCGATGTGCTGAAGACGGCGACGCCTGGATGGTATCTGCTGTACACCATTTGTTCCTGGGGGATCGCGATTTCCCTGCTCGGGAGAATCGCGCTGATGTTCATGGCTTGAGTCGTGGCGCGCCGTTTGCGGACGGTTCTTCGCATGGAAAGATAGCGACATAGACGCGAAAATCGGGATTGAGCCAGGCGAGCAGGCCGAGCATGGAGGGCTCCGCCATGGCGACGCAGCCAGCTGTGCCCGTGGTCTGGTCCTTCCAGAGGTGCATGAAAATGGCGCTTCCGAGGTTCGGCACTGCCGGGGCCGTGTTGTACTCGACGACGAGCCCAAGCTTGTACAAATCGTCCGCACGCTTCAGATACTCGAAGGATTTCGCCTTCGTGTGGCTTTTCCTGGCCAGGGTGTTGTAGTCGGGTGCCTCGGGATCGTCGATCCAGACGTCGTCTGGACTCGACGGCCGATACCTCCATCGGATATCCAGAGTCGGGGCGTAGCCGAACGCGAACCCGAGCGGGAAGATGCCGGACGGCGTGCGGCCGTCTCCTTCGCGCTTCTCGCCTTCCTGGGCCATGCCGCTCCGCCCGATGACGGCGGGGAAGGGGGGGCGTGCGATTTCCCACGCGTTGTCGCGCTTCCGTAATAGAACGACGGTCGCCGGAATGGAGGCGGGATCGTCAGGAACGACCCAGATGCATTGTCCTGCTCCCAGCCTGTTCAGCTGGATTTCCAGTGGCGCCGGGACAGTCCAAGTTCGCGAGGCGATGGGCGCTGCAAGGGCGGGTGGGGCGGAAAGCATCAGAAACAGGCAGGCCAGGCACAGCAGAGACATCGGAAATCCTCCGGATGATGTTCGATCATCTCAGTGTATCCGATTTTGGGTTGTCTGTCTCCCTCGGGAGGCCGTTCCCGCAGGGCAACGCATTACGTTTTCCGGCGAAACCCGCTGTCGGAACCCGGTGGCTGAACTGCGTGAAAAATGCCGCAGGCCCCGGAATCCTCCGGAGCCTGCGAGTGATGAGCAGTATCGTCAGATCATCGATTTCAGGAAGGTGAGCTTCGAGAGAGCCTTCATCAGCCACATCTTCTTTCCGGGCAGGTCGTCCGGGCCGAAGACGGCCTTCGCATCGCCGTTCCTGTCGATCTCGATCCTGTATTCCTTCGAAACCGCGATGTCGGACATGATGCCAGACCGCAGTTCGGCGGAGAAGGAGCGTGACTTGATGGCCGCGACGACTTCCGAGTTCACTTCCTCGCTCAGCGAGTCGAGATTGTAGGTGCCGACGATCGAAATCTTGCCGTCGAACACGAAGTTCTTGGCATGCAGTTTCCGCTGGCCGGCGAAGGTGAAGATGCGGGCCGTCGGGAGGTTCTTTAGTATGTTCTTCCAGTCGGCGTAGAACATGGCCTGGGTCGCCAGGCTGTCGGTCGAGGCCGGGCTGTTGGTGTGGACGATGATACGGACGCGGCGCGCGCTGGCGCGCTTGAGAGCACCCATGACGCGGTCGGACAGAACGACGTACGGGTTTTGCATGACGATCTCGGAGCGTGACCCGTCGATGAATCGGACGAGGCAGTCGGTGATGTCGTTGCGGGGGCCGGCGAGCGAATGTTTGTCTATGATCTTGACCGGCGCTTCATGCGAACCCGCGAACGGTTCGAAGCCGGAGAAACCCTTCAGATGCTTGTATCCGGCCAGCTCGCCGCGATACTCCTCGAGGGCCTTGGCCCGACGCTTGTCGAGGCTCTGGGCCGGCGTGAAGACGCTTCCGGTTATGTGGGCGCCCATGGCCGCGAACGCGAGTTCCAGCTCTTTGCTCATGACGTCGATGTTTCCCCACAGGTCGGCCACGATGTTCGTCTGCTTGCGCTCGGCGAACTCTTCATCGAACGCCTTGTCGAGCTGGTCGGCCACGTCGGTGCTGCGGACGACGACGTCGCAGTCGCGGTACGCCGTCGGCATGTCTTCGGCATCGACGAAGTAGTGACTCGAGATGTTGCGGCCGCCGACGACCGAGTATTCGCCGTCCACGACGAGGATCTTGTCATGGTTGCTGGCCATGAGCTTCCGCGGGTCGAGCACGAACGTGACGAGGTTTTCATGGACCGGGTTGAACACCTTGACCTCGACGTTCGGGTAGGTGACCAGCTCCTGGACGAAATCCTGGCCCATCAGCTTGCGGGTGAATCCCTTGGTGCCCCGGGCATCCATCATGAACCGGATCTTGACCCCTTCGCGGGCCTTGCGAAGAAGCGCGCCCTGGAGCGCGAGGCCGAAGATGTCCTTGTCGACGATGAAATACTGCACGTCGATCGAGCGCCGAGCTTCGTTGACGAGCTTCCAACGGGTATACCAGGATTTCGAGTTTTCGTAGAGCAGCCGGACGTCAGAGGGATCGGCAATCTTGTTGCCCGTCGAGGTCTCGAACTGGTCGAACGAGATGTCGGGGGCAGGCTGGAAGCGCGCCGCCATGTTTTCATAAGCGATCATGAACTTCAGGTAGTCGTCCTGCGTATTGGTGAACGACCAGACGTCCTTGAAATACGAACCAAACCGGAAAATCTTCACTGGAAACGCCAGCCACGAGGTGTCTCGATACTTTCCATACTCCGCCGCCAGACCGGAATATTTGGCGGTGAGAGTGTTCTTCCACTGGGCATACTGCTTGTTCGCGTCGTAAAACCTGAGCCGTGCTTGCGCCTCGGCGGCCATGGCCGGATGGCGGGAATCGGCCGCGATCTCTTTCAGGAGCGCCGTCGCCTTGTTCACGTCGCCCTTGAGTTGTTCGTAAGCCTTCGCGACTTCATATTTCAGCTGTGCCGCATATGGGGAGTTCGGGTTCGCGGCGATGTAGCTCTCGATGGTCGAAATCGCGGCATCGGGAGACCGCCGGTTCGCATCGCTCCAGAGGGCCTGGACCATGTTCCGGATCGCGGCCGGGATCTGGGTGGTGGCCGTGGCCATTCGCCCCGAACCGGACGTCCCGTCGGAAAGACCAGTCACATCGTTCGCGGAAGACGTCTGATCGGTTGTCAGATCGGTCGGCGCGGCTCCCTGGCCGTCGTCCGACTTCGCATTCAGCGAGGCTTCGTACGATCGCTTGGCCTGCGTGTAGGCTTCGAGCGCCTTCTTGACTTCTGCCTCGGGCAGACCGTTTGAAACGGCATCCTTGTAGGTTTTGTACGTCGAGATATACTGATCGTAGATGGCCCGGCTGTCGCTCTGGCCGAATGCCGTCGAAGCTATCAACAGCATGAAAAGTGAAGCCTGGAACCGGCTGACGGAGATGCGTTTCATCGTGTACCTCCCGAGATCGACATTTGATAATTTGATGTAATTATACTGATCGATCCCGGGGGCCGTAAAGTGCGGCTGAATCTCCATTCTCCCACATGACACATATCACCATCTCTGCGGGAGGGACGCATCGCGCAATGCCCCTGGCTCGGCCCGTTATCTTCCATGGACTCCTGCAAAGCGAAAAACACCCGTTCGCCCCGAGTTTCTCGAAGCATGTCCTGAGCTTGTCGAAGTGGGCGACAGCCCCTCGTATTTCGACGACCTCCGCACGAGCGGGAACGCGAAATTGCGTTGTGTCATGCAGGAGCCAATTAGGGGGAACATCTGTTTTCGCAGGTCAGGCCGTCTGAATCTCCTTCCCGTTGCCGGTACGGGCCCGCCTGATGATATCGAAGACGAAAAGAAGAATTGCGGCAAATATCGGCAGGTAAATCATGCGCGTGACGAATGGGCCCTGAAAAATGTACACCTTCGCCTGGCCGGCTGCGTTCTGGGACAACCGGAGGGTGTACGTGCCGTTGCGATGGGCGGGGGAGTAGACTGTGAGCCACGTCGGCTTTGCGCTCGGGTCGGGTGGCCGAAGCAGGTGATTCACTTGGTCGGTGATCGTCTTTCCGTCGGGGTCGAGAAGTTCGATTCGCACGTCCCGCAGCTCCCGTTGTTTGGCCCCGAAATCGATCTTGAACGCGTCGCCTGCCGCCGCCGTGAACGTCATTTCAGTCGCGAAGGGCGTTGCGGGGGCCTTCGAATCCTCGAGCCCCATCAGTCCTTCGGCGATCCCAAGCTGAAAGTAGTTCGGGTCGATCATCACCATGCCGACCGTGAGCACGATCAGCAGGACGATATACCTGAGAACGACCCACCCGATCGATCCCTGCCGGGCCCTGCGTGTGACTGTCATATCGCTCGTCCCTTCCGCGCACTGGAATGGCGCATCAGATTCGGAACTATCTTACCTCGATCACCGGATCGTCAGCACGTACATCGAGAGAAAGCGCCGAACCGTCCGGAATGGCGTTGGCGATCAGCCGCCGGGCGAGGCGTGTCTCGACTTCTTTCTGCACGAGCCGCTTGAGAGGCCGGGCTCCGTAAACCGGGTCGTAGCCGCGCTCGATCAGCCATTCTTTCGCGGCCGGGGTGACGTCGAGGGTCAGCCGCCGCTCCGCGAGCCGCTTCCGCAGATCACCGATCTGGAGCTCGACTATCGAGCCGAGCTGCTCCTTCGAGAGAGGCGTGAACAGCACGATGTCGTCGACGCGGTTCAGGAACTCGGGCCGGAACGAGCGGCGCAGTTCGGCCAGCACGTCCTTCCGGGCGTCCGGGGCGAGCTGACCGGTGCTCGAGATGCCGTCGAGCAGCGTCTGGGAGCCGATGTTGCTGGTCATGATGACGACGACGTTCCGGAAGTCGACGGTGCGGCCCTGCGAGTCGGTGAGCCGGCCGTCGTCGAGCAGCTGGAGCAGCACGTTGAACACGTCGGGATGGGCTTTCTCGATCTCGTCGAACAGCACGACGGAATACGGCTTGCGGCGCACGGCCTCGGTGAG
>MWAR01000175.1 GCA_002068715.1 bacterium ADurb.Bin374 | reverse complement strand
ACCGAAAGGCTCCTTCCGACCCTGCGGCGGCTGCTCGACGCGTCCGATCCCTTCCTGCGCAGTCAGACCGCGGTCCTGGCCGGCCTGCTCGGGCAGGCCGCCGAAGATATCATCCTGACCAGCCTCGAGAAACCCGAGCATCCGCACGTCCTTGCCTCGCTGCTCGGAGCTCTGCGCCGCATCGGCAGCTCGCGCCTGCTCGTCCTGGCGCGTTTCTCCGACCACCCCGACCCGCGCGTGCGCGCGAACCTGATGGAGACGATGCTGTTCAGCGGCCCCGGCGCCGTTCCCTACCTGACGAACGGACTCCGCGACCCGGCCCCAAGAGTCCGCGCCGCCGCCGCGAAAGGCCTCTTCCAGCTTGGTCAGCTCGAGGTCATCCCCCTGCTGACTCGCATGCTCCTCATCCCCTCGCCGGTGCCGGTGCTCTCGGCCTGCCACGCACTCGGCCAGCTGATGCGGCTCCAGCCGCCGACCCTGCGCTCGGACCACCCGCTTTCGCTCTCGCTTTCACGGGAAGCCCGCCGCCGCCGGCCGCCGGCCATCGCCGGCCCTCTCGTCCTGCGCGATCCCTCGCTCCCGGAACTCTTCGAAAAACTGAGCGGGACCACGAACGATACGAACGCCACGATCGAAGCCCTCCAGCACCACGTGAAGGTGCATCCGACTTCCCGCGCGGCTCGTCGCATGCTGGCCGCCGTCCTCGCCGGCATGGACCGCGCCGCACCCGCCCTCGCGCTCATCGAGAGCTGCCTTGCCGAACAGCCGGGCGTCCTGGCCGACCTGCTCGACGCATACCGCCTCGCCATGCGCATCGGAGACCTCCCCCGAGCCGAACGTCTCGGTCACAAGGTGCGTGACACCTACGGCGCCCTGCTCGACGCCTGCCTGGAACTGGCGCACTCGAGCCGGGGCGGCCCCGCCGACCAGTTGCTGGACCGGCTGTTCCACCTGCGCGAGCCGTCCATGAATCTCTACAGCGCCATGATTCAGCTCAAGGCCAAGCAGGGCGACGTCGAAACGGTGCTCGACCTTCTCACCGAGCTCCTGTTGGCCAGGCCCGGCAACGCCACCGTCGCCGCGCGCCTCGCCGCGAACCTCCCGCCCGCCCTGTCCGAGCTCAAGTCCGCCCTCGCCCAGTATTCCCGCGCATCCGCCGGCACTTCCTCCCCCATCCCGGCCTGAATCCGCCGTGATTTTCGACGGTCTGCAGGGGCGGGTTTGAAACCGGCCCCGGCGCGCACTTTGGCGAGTGCGAATCCATGTTATATTCGTTAAAACATAAAACCCAGCCGCGAGAGCCGGCCGGGTTTTATTGGTATTATTTCGTTATCTATATATAATACGGTTCAATGGCCGCCGCAACCGCCGCAGCCTCCGTGACCATGGCCGTCGCCGTGATCGTGAGCGCCGCAACAGTCGCCCTCGTGTTCGCCGCCGCAGCAGCCGTCGTCGCAGCAGCCCTCGTCGAGGTTCGCCCAGGCTTCGCTGCCGGGCTCGCCTTCTTCGAGGATGTCGACGACGCGCAGTTTGAACGTCAGGGCCTCACCGGCCAGCGGGTGGTTCAGGTCGAGGGTGACGTGCGTTTCGGAGACTTCCTTGATGACGGCGGGCATGTGTTGCCCCTCGGGGGTCTGGAGCGCCAGTTGGAGTCCGACGGCGGGCTCGAAGTTCCACTCGGTGCTCTTGCGCTCGATCGTGAAAACGCGCTTCTCGTCGCGATCGCCGTAGGCTTCGGCCGGGGGGATGGTGACGGTGCGTTCCTGGTCGACGTTCATGCCGAGGAGCGCCTGGTCGAAGCCGGGAATGACGTGTCCCTGGCCGACCTGGAAGCGAAGCGGATCACGCCCTTCGCTGCTGTCGAAAATCTCTCCGTTTTCGAGCGTCCCGGTGTAATGGACCGCGACGAGGCTGTTCTTGTTCACTATGCGCATGTTCTTGTTCCTTTCAACGTCTTCGACGACTTCACCGGCAACACAACCTCATGCCGCATCGCGGTGTTTGCCTCAGTGTACCGCACCTGACATTCTTTTGCAAGGCGACCCTCGCGGCGTTTCCGCCGTGGAAAAAGGCCTGAAAACCAAAGCGCGGCTTTCCCGGTATGAGTATAATAACGGGAAAGATCGATCGTGAATCGGAACGAGGTATATCATGACACACACGACACGCCTTTCGAGACTGCTTGCGATTGCCTGTATCGTCGGAACGACAGTCTGGAGCCCCACCTCCGCGGATGCCCAGACGACGTCGCCGTTCGGCGGCGAGAACGTCACGGTCACCGTGACCGACACCGGTTCCGGTACCACGACAGCCATCGCCTCGGACACGCAGGATGACCTCCTGACTGAGGAAGAACGTGAACTGATGGCGCTCAAACTGCTGCCACGCTATTACCCGTTCCTGAAAGAAGCGATGCAGAAACCACTCGGAAGCCTCGACCGGGCGAAGGCCCGGGCCAGATCGCTGTATCGCTACCCGAATGCGGTCTACTCGCCGAACTTCGGAGATCCCGTCCGCATGCTGGAATGGGCCAGGCGCTATCGGAACGACGCCGCGATGGTCAGGTTCTCCGGCACGGCCCAGCGGGGCGACATCATCCTGAGCGGCCACAAGACCGTCGAAGGTCAGAAGAATGACCCGATCGCGATCCTCACCGGCGGCCGGTATCACCACGCCATCGTCGTCATCGACGGGCCGCCGTGCGTCTTCATCGAGGCGGTCGGCGCCACCGGCTCGAAAACCGACCCGACGAACAACCGCGTCCGCATCTCGAGTTGGCACGAATCTCTCGCGTCCTGGGCCGGCATGCGCCTGGAGCGACCAACCGCCGGCCAGTCTGCCTCGGAAGCGAAGAAAAACATCGACGGGGCCGTCGACTACCTGATCGCCCAGCTCGGCAAGCCGTATGACTACGGCTTCACCAACAACGACACGAACCGCGCCTTTTACTGCAGCGAGCTCGCCTGGAAGTGCTACGCCGTGGGCGCCGGCATGACCAGCTACAAACCCGCCAAATCGTCGGGTCGCGACCGCATCATCGTAGCCCTGAACGCCGTCGTTGACGGTCTCCAGCCGAAAGACCGCGTCACGATCGCCAACCGGGTTGTCGCATTCGCGAACGAATACACGTCTCAAAAACCGCCCGATCTGCGCAAGCTCAACAACTTCATCGTCGACGAGCTGACGCCAGCCTGCAAGACGCTGTCCGATGCCTACCCGACACCCGAAGCACGGGAAAAACTCCGTTCCGTGCTCGAGAAAGTTCGCACGAACGACGCATTCCCGAAGTTCCTGAAAGCCCGCGAAGATTTCGATGCGGCGAAAAAGGACGGGAAGTTCGACACCGGCTGGGGAATCGGCGCCGCGCGCAAACTGGCGGCAGAAGCCAAGATCGGCGCATCCATCGTGTCGGATATCAATTCCCTGGTCAGCCAAAGCGGCGCAGGCTACGTGAAGCTCGCGAAGCTCGTCAGCTCGGTGTTCGCACCGATGTACAAATATATGGGCACCTATGCCGACTTCATGACGGGCATGGACGAAGCCGGCAAGGTGAATCTCCCCGCCGGCGCGAAAACGGTCCTTTCGATGATCGACTGGCTCGCCGAGAAGCGCGAGTCGGTGAAACGTTGGCCGGTCGGCTCGAGCCTCGCCAACCTCCTCCCCGGCAACGGCGACGGCAAAGTGCAGGAGAACTTCACAAGCCCCACCGATCTCGCCGGAACCTCCTCCTTCCATGTCGAGTATCCCTGACGTGCGAACGTCGGCCTCTCACGCCAGAGGCACCGACCCGCAACATCCAGTCATAACATCACCAAGAGGCAGATACAGGCGTCACGGAATAGTCAGGACAATAGTTCTGGCCATTCTCTTCGCGACCGGGGCAGTCATGGCCGCCGAGGCCAGCTCGACAACCCAGCGGTATTGCTGCAAAACCATGTGGTATCTCAAAAACGCCCTCGAAATGTACAACATGGAAGCCCCGCAGCCGTTAACCGAATGGTATCCGGGCGTCTGGGAGTTTCTTTTCAACCGGAAATACATCGACGAAGTTCCCCAGTGCCGCTGGCCAGGCTATTCGTTCGGCAGGACACGGGGAGGAGCGAAATTCATCGAGAAAGTCTTTCCATGGGGATTCTTCATCGAAATTCCAACCTCCTCGGGAGCGGAATACCGGTTCGATGCGTCGGGAACCGTCTATTGCACCGTTCACGGGTATGAGGACGGCATCGACCGCCGCGCGAACGAGGCCCGCCTGGCGAAACTCGGCTCGACACTGGTAGCGATCCTGGATGACCCGCTGTCCAACGATCTCCTCGTTTTCGGCTGCGTGGGAGCGATCATCCTCGCAGCCGGAGGAATGCTCATGCAGGTCCTGCGTTACCTGAAAAACCGCTGAATCCTACCTGCCGGCCTCTTTCAGGCCGAGAATGGGACAGCAGGTCTCGCAGAACATGTGAGAAGATATATATTCAGCTATTTCTTTCACCCGATCCGGATCCGGGCCATCCTTCCATTTCCCGGGGCCGGCGTCAAAGGATGTGATCGGGTGCCGCAGGAACAGCAGGCGAAGACGGTCCTCCTCCTCGCGGGTGGAGACGTTCCAGCGAAAGGCCTTGCCGCACTCTCCGCACTCCGTCGTCATCTCGATGCCCGGCGGCCGGCCATTGCCGCATGTCGAGCACAGGGACGAGGCGTCGAACGTGATCCTTACGGGCAGTTCCGAAAGCGACCGTTCCAGGTAGGGAAGCCCCTCGACGATCTGCCCGACGCCGGCCCAGGGATGTTCGGTCACGGTGCCGCAAACCTTGCATGTATAAGAAACCGACTCGGGCGGACGGGCGATTTTGTAACACATGGCGCTGTGAAACTCGACTTTCTCAGGCTCTCGTCGCAGAGCCCGGAGCGACTCGATCAGCGCTTTCCGTTTTTCAGGGTCGCCCTTCCAGGACGGTGCGCCATCCGCACCCGATCTTGTCCCGCTCGTTTCCCCGGGTGGAAGAATCCCCTCCTGCGCCTGTCCTCCGGCAGGCAGCACCCCCATCAGCATTGTCGCCACCAGTCGCCCGATACGCTTCATGATCCCCTCCGGTATTTCCTTTCCCCCAGCATACCACGCCCCCAGGCCACCCCGACGCGACGGATTCGC
>MWAR01000174.1 GCA_002068715.1 bacterium ADurb.Bin374 | reverse complement strand
GACGACATCACCCTGCTCCTTCTGCGGCGAAACGCCTGAGAAAAGGCGCGGATTCAACAGATCCCGACATGCAAACAGGGCGCCCATTCGGGCGCCCTGTGCGTGAGGACGAATGTGCTCAGTTGCCGGCGGCAGGGGCGGGTGCCGGAGCGTCGGCCGGGGCCGCTGCGGGAGCGGGAGCGGCAGCGGTCTTTTCGGTGAAGGATTCGACCTTGATGGCGGCCATGGGATGCTTCTCGTTGGCGGGAAGCAGTTCGCCCTTCACGGTGACTTCCTTGCCGGCCAGCTTTTCGAGGTCGCCCATGATCGTCTTGTTGCCCTTCACGGGAAGGAGTTTGAACACGTCGTTTCCTGCCTTGAGGGTGACGGTGTTGTATTTTTCGTTCTTCTCGGCCTGCTTCACTTCGATCGTTCCGGTCTTTTCGACGATTTCGCCTTTGACCTTGGTCTCGACGGCCGGCTTGGCAGCCATCGCCGAGAACGGAACGCCGCCGATGAGCGCCGCAACGAGACCCGTGACAAGAACCAGCTTCTTCATATGAACATCTCCTGTTTTCATCAAACCAAAAGTATCGCCCCTTACTCGGAGCGTGCCGGGTACATACGCCCGAAAAGCCGTACAGTCAAGTCAATCGACCGGAAGGGCGCAGGAATGGTCGAACCGCTTCCGCCCGATGAACCGACCGCGGCCTGGCGTTCCTTTCCAGATGCCGTTTTCCACGATGATCTCGCCCCGGGAAATTGTCATGACCGGCTTTCCGAGAACCGGCCGGCCCTCGTAGATCGAGTAATCCGTCGCCATGTGCAGGCCGGTGGCCGCCACCGCCCATTCCGCCGCGGGATCATACAGCATCAGGTCGGCGTCACTTCCGGGGAGCAGGCTGCCCTTTGTCCCATGAAGCCCGAAGATGCGCGCCGGAAGCGCGGATATCGCCCGCACGAGAAGTCGGGTCGGAACACCCCGTTTTCTTCCCTCGGAAAGGAACAGCGCAGGCATGGTCTCGACGCCGGGAAGCCCCATCGGGAGAGTGCCGATCGAGCCGCCCCAGGTGTTTTTTGCCGCCCTGGTGAACGGGCAGTGATCGGTCGCAACCACTTGTATATCTCCTGATTTTATATATTTCCATATTTCTTCGGACTGGCCGACAGGCCGTATCGGCGGGCAGCAGGAGTAAAAATGCCCGTCTGTTCCTTTCAGCAGCGAATCGTCAAGTGTCAGATACTGGGGGCAGGTCTCGCCGTACAGCTTCACGCCCGACCGTCGCGCCCGGGCGATCTCTGCCGCCCCGTCACCCGACGAGGTATGGACAATATATGCGGCGGCGTCGGCGGCCCGTGCGAGATCGGCGATCCGCCGGACCGCCTCGGTTTCCGTGAAGACCGGCCTCGTCAGCGGCAGGGTCTGGATTCCCGTCATGCCCTTCGCCTGGAACTCGTCACACAGCCTGTCGATGACGGCCCCGTTTTCGGCATGGAAGGTCGGGAGAATTCCCAGACTCCTGCACCGGCGCATCGCCTCGAAGACAGCGCCATCGTCGAGCATCAGGCCGGATTTCGCGTAGGCGGTGAACATCTTCAGGCTCGTCAGACCGAACCTGGCAGCCCATTCGAGGTCATCGAGCACCTGCGCCGTGAGACGGCCGATACAGGCATGAAGGCTCCAGTCGATGACCGACTTCCCGTCGGCTGCCCGGAACCGGCGCTCGAAGCTGGCCCTGAGCCCTTCGTCGCCCTGCTGGGCCGTGAAATCGATCATCGTCGTCACGCCCCCGAACGCCGCCGCGCGGCTTCCGCTCTCGAAATCATCGGCCGACACCGAGCCGGCGAACGGAAGCGACATGTGCACGTGCGCGTCGATCGCACCCGGCATCAGCCACTTCCCCGACGCGTTGATTTCTCTTCGACCGGGCAAACCAGTTCCGACCGCCTCGATTTTTTCGCCGTTCACCGCGAGGTCGGCGTGCCATTCTTCATAGCCGTTCATGAGAAGAGCGTTTTTGATGACCAGATCGTACATACTGCCTCCTGATTGGGTCGGAATTGTCCGCCACCACCCTACCCGCCCGCCCGCCGTCTGGCAAGCGGTTGCGATCGTCGTCTCCGAATGTGATACAATATCCTCGGAATACCGGCGGAACGCTCCGCAGATCATATCTCACCGGAGGAACGAAATGGAATTTCATGACCGCGTAGGCGCGCAGGAAGCCTCCTGGCCTGAACAGCAGCAGCGAAAGGCGATGTGGACGGGAATGTCCCAGTCGACCTTCATGTCCCGCGTTCTTCCCTATTTCGGCGGCGGTCTCATTCTCACCGCCCTCGGCACTGCCTTCGGCAAATCGATGGGAACGGGCTTTCTGCTGTTCGCCATCCTCGCCAACTTCGGTCTGTATTTCGCCCTGCTCTGGAACCGCCACACGCCAGGCCTGAACGTCGCCCTGTTCTACGGATACACGTTCATGAACGGCATGCTGCTCGGTCCTCTCGTCGCACTGGCAAACGCCATCAACCCGTGGCTCGTCGTGCAGGCGCTCGGCCTCACGGCGGTCGGTTTCTTCGCGATCGCCGCGTACGTCATGTCGACAGGCAAGGATTTTTCCGGTCTCGGGCCGTTCCTGATCTCGGGCCTGATCGTCGTCATCGTCGCCGGCATCATGAACATCTTCATCGGCGGCTCAGGACTCGGGCTCGGCATCTCTATCCTCAGCGCGGTGCTCTTCATGGGCTTCACGGCCTACGACATGAGCAACATCATGCTCAAGTTCCGCGACGAGGAGTACATCCTCGCGACGGTCGAGCTGTATCTCGACTTCGTCAACCTGTTCGTCGCCCTTCTGCGGATCCTCATCCACATCGCCGCATCAAACCGCGACTGACGACCATTCGCAATTCTCTCGGGGGGCGGGTTTGAAACCCGCCCCTCCGCTTTTTTCGGGAAAATTATTCTGTACACCTCGCGATGGAATTCCGGTGTTAAGAGAACCCGCATTCCTGCCGACAGTACCGACGGCACGATGATGTGAAAGGGAGGAATGCGACCCATGCACGCTGATACATTGTTCATCGGGTTCATTTCGGGGTTGGTCTCCGGTTTCATCCTTCTGCTGGGAGCGTGGGTGTTTCTCCTGCCGCGCGTCCCAGCCCTGCTGCGACGCGAAGCGCTGCGCGACCTGACACATTACGGTCGCGATGCGGGAAGGCATGGCCTTGGGATGATCCTGTCGTGGCTGCGGCCCGGTAAGTAGGGCCGAGCGCAATGCGTCACCCCGGGGTCGTCGGATCCCGGGGTGACGTTGCATTCTCCGGGGGTTTGGAGTACAGTTTCTCGCATGCCGGAACAGCCAGCCCCCTCGTATCTCGAATCGTTCATCTTTTGCGGCCTCTGTTTCACTCCGATGAAGCGCGAGGGCGACTCGTTCGCCTGCGCCGCGGGCTGCCCGACCGCCGTTCCGGTTTCATCCATGGAAGAACTCGTCTGGAAGGAAATCGGCGCTTTTCTCTCCGTTCCCGAAGGAAGGAAAGCGGCGGCGGCGCATCTTGGCCAGAAGCTGGCCGCGTCCGATGTCAGGCGCATTTTCCACGATATGAACACCTTCGCCGAGTTTTTCCCGCTCGAGGAAAAGCGCCGGTTTGCCGAAGCCCTGCTCGAAAAGGTCGACGTCATGTCGCCCAAGTCCGTGCATATTCACTTCCGGCTCTGATCCGCATGGCAGCGCCTCCCTCAAAATCCCTTCTTCGCGAAATCGTCGGACGGCTTCGCAATCGCAATTTCCGCTCCGGCCTCGAGATGTTCAAGACGCTCTTCGGCCCCGATCGTCCCCCAACGGGTGATTCCCTCGGCCAGATTCTCGACGAGCTCAATCCCCAGGAATTCCCCGAGCAGGCCTTCGAGGTCATGTCGCTCGCCTGCTCCTGGGTCCCGGATGACAAGGATTTCACGACGGTCTTCGGGAATATCCGGAAGACCTACTACGACAAGCTCGTCACCAAAGCCAGCCTCGCCTTCCAGAACGCGAAACAGAAAGCGAAGAGTTTTGCCGAGCGCAGTCAGGCCGTCGACTCGATCGCCCGCATCAGACTCGAAGAGGAAAACAAGCGCACCATCGAAGAGATGCTGGAAGCGTGCCGCATGGATTTCGAAAAGGCCGTCAGCCTGCTGCCCGATTCCATCGCGGCGTATTACGGCCTTTTGCGGTTCTACAAGCAGATGGAGAACGAGGAAAAAACGGCCGAGCTCCGGCAGATCGTCCGAAAGATCGAGACGACAGGCCGGCTTCACGACATCGTCGAGAAGGAAACGTTCTCCCTTCCGCCCATGGAACCGATCGAGATGCCGTCGACGCCGCAGCTCAGTCCCGAACAGGAACTTCAGCACATCGAAGCCATCTATAACGACCGAGACTTCGATTCCGCGCTGACGGCCGTCGAGCGGCTTCTAATCCAGGAGCCCTCCATGCTGCCGGCCCTCCAGTTGAAAATCCGCATCTTGGTCGCCAAACGGCAGTTTCACCCGGCGAAAGCCACGCTGAAGCACGCGTTCGAGGTAGACCCCGTGAACGAGACGACCCGGAAAATCCAGGTCGATTTTCTCGAGACCAAGCTCAAGACGCTCTCACGCATCGCCGACGTGTTCATCACCAAAGCCCTCAGGCTCGGCCCATCGCTCGGCCGCGAGTATTTCCGGAAAGCGTGCAAACTGCTCGAACAGGCAGTCGTGATCGCCCCCGACGAGCTGTCGCTCCTCGATCAGCTGTACACCTGTTACATGTATCTCGAAGACGAGCAGCGGGCCGCGATCGTCAGACGCGACATCGCCCTGATCAACCCCAACTACGTCACGACGATCGCCCGGCTCAGAAAATCCTCGCTCTGTTTCCTGGCCGGGTATGCCTACGACGAAGCCCCCGAATCTCTCGAACCGTTCAGGCGCGTCCGCAGGAACCTCCTCCGGACACTGGCCGGCCGCCTTCTCGTCACCTGGTACATCCGGTTCTCTCCGGTTCTCGTCGACACCGCGCGCCGCTTTCACATTCCGAAGGCGCTGTTCCGGGTGCTTCTGTTTCCCCTTCTGGAAACGGCCCGCAGGCTTGCCCGGACGCCATGACAGGCATCCTCCCGTTCCCGTCCGACGCCTACGGCATCACCTCGTCGATACCGATCGAGGTGCCGCTCGCCGCGGGCCGCCGTGTGCTCGACCTGAACAATCGGTTCGTGCTCGCGGCGGGGG
>MWAR01000173.1 GCA_002068715.1 bacterium ADurb.Bin374 | reverse complement strand
GGACTCTCGAGGCGACCTACCGCGACCAGCGCAATCCTGGCGAGGTCTGGATGCCTCCGATCAAGTGGGTCTTCCACGTGAAATCCCGCAAATCCGTTCACCGAACAGACTGTTACGTTTTGCATATCTATCCGGCGAAACGCAATCTGAAGATGCAGGCCGTCCTTTACCTCTCCGTCCGTGATCTGAGGCCCATGCGGCTCATCGAGATCTTCCCGTCGCTCTTCGGCGCGAAGAGCAGAGAAAAGCCGATCGATCCGTTCCACGCAGAACCTCTGATCGGTGACGATACGCTGATTCCTTACGACCTCCCCGTCTTCCCGCTCGTGCGCCCCTCCGTCCAGCGGGCCGACGGGTTCGGCGCCTATTCCGCGCCTGAAGCGAAGGTGTTCGACAAGATCAAGAAGGTCGCCGGCTTCAGCTTCAAACGCCAGGTGAGCCAGACCGACAAAAAGCCCGACCGGCAGCATGCCGACTCGTTCGCGGCCTATCGCCTCGGCGGAGAGACCTTCCAGGTCGAATTGACCGACACCCGCTCCGGTGCCGTTCAAACGCAGTTGTGGCAGGAAGGCTCGCCGTGGGCGATCTCGTGCGAGAGCCGTGACCGGCGCGTCCGCCTGATTCCTCCGACGCTTCCCGAGACGCTGCCCCCGGCCCCCGGAAACAAGGACGAACCGAAGGAAGGTGAAGAATGATGAACATCCGACGCCTCTTTGCCATCGCTCTCGTTGCTCTTCCGCTCTTCGCTTCAGTTCCCGCTTCTGCCGAAGACGGATCGGCCCGCGGGGAAATCAAGCCTGCCCCCTGGTCCGGCGACTGGTGGTCGCGGAAACGCGGTCTGCTCGTGAACGGATGGAACGGTCATCAGCCGTCACCCTTCGCCCGATACGACGCCTATGTGCAGTCGCGCACCGGTCGTAATCCTGGCGCCCACGCCTGGGAATCGAATGTCAATAATACCCACTATAATCCTCGCGCGGAAAACTGGGAAGGTCATTGCAACGGCTGGGCGGCCGCCGCGATCCTCACCCCCGAACCTCGCGAGCGCAGAATCCGGAACGGAATCGTGTTCGAAGTCTCAGATCAGAAGGGAATTCTGAGCGAGCTGTACATGAACACCTACTGCATGTTCTACGGCAAGCGAAACTGGGGCAATCCCGGCGACGATCCGCAGGACATCTATCCCGACGAGTTCCATCGGCTGCTTCTCGAATACATCCAGGGCGGCAAGAGCGCGATGATCTGCGACACCACCCCCGACCGCCAGGTCTGGAACTACCCGCTGTTCAAGTTCGAGTCGAGCTGGAACTCCGGATGGTTCGACGAGAAGAAACTGAAAGTAAAGACAACAGTATATTATGTCGACGACAACGTCCCGGTCGAATTCCTCGGAACCAAGTGGTTCTCGACCACCTACACCTATACCCTGTTCGTCGACGGCAATGGCAACATCACCGGCGGCGAATGGACCGGCCAGAGTCGTGACACGCATCCGGACTTCGTCTGGGTGCCAACCGGCGATGCGCCGAACCCGCCGAACACCGTCCAGGAAAACCCGAACCTCGACCCCAGGTTCGTCAAGGAAATCACCCAGGGGCCCGCGACGCTCGACCAGCGTGCCGGAGACGCGATTCCCGCGCCTGAAGCCGTGATGGTGGAGGCAGGGCTCAATCCTTCAGATCTTTTCTGACACGGAGCAGACCCGATCAGCGCGGGGAACGGTTTTCTGCCGTTTCCCGCGCGTCGTTCCTGAAACATGATGATCCGAACCAGGCGCCGCCGGGGATTCACGATGGTCGAACTGACCGTCGCGGCGTCGCTCATGACGGTTCTGTTCCTCATCGGCTGGACCATCTCGAACAGCTTCGTCGGCGTGCGCAAAACCCGTGATTTCGAAACGGCTGTCGCACTTGCCGCGCAGACCGTCGAAGCCGTGCGGGCCGCCCGGTTCCAGCAGATCGGCGCGACAAAGGACATCCGCCGCGACACGCTGGTGGGGGATTTCAACTCCGAGCGCGAGGTCTACGACTCGAACGAAGGGTTCATCCCTGTTGTCAAAATCGGCAGAACCGAGTTCAAACGCGAACTGTCAGTGGCCGACTGTCCGTCGAAGATCGGCGGTGTTCCTTCTGGCCTGAAGGTCATCAGGGTCGTCGTCAGCTGGCGGGCGACCGAAGACGGGACGCCTCTGACGTTCGAAACCGTGACCACCCAGGCCGATCTGTGGTGAGCGCATGACGCGTCTGATTCTCGTACCTCGCGGCCGGTGCGCGGCGGGCACGCCCGGGCGGCAGGCGTCGTCCGGACTGCATTGCCCGGCCAGGGGCGTGACGCTCGTCGAGATCATGATCGGGTTTGCGTTGTTTCTGCTTTTGCTCCTGGCGGTCTATCGTCTGTTTTTCGCCGAGATCCGCTCGATCCGGACGGCCCTCGAGCATATCGGCGTGAATGAAAACGCCCGGCTCTTCCTGTCTCAGT
This sequence comes from bacterium ADurb.Bin374, assembly GCA_002068715.1. Next base: position 2,381 of record MWAR01000173.1, on the reverse strand, counting down.
TTGCCAACGATGTCAGGAACTCGAACCGTGTCGTCTTCCCCTCGCCGGTCATGCGCGAGGTCGTTCCGAAGCTGATCTGCACCGGCGAAGGAAAGGTGTGCACCTTCGAGGGCCAGGCGCTGGACTTCGCCGTAAAACCACCGGACGAGAATTTCCTGAAGCTGACGACCGTCGACTGGAGGCTGGTCAGGGCGAAAGACGGAACGTTCGATCTCGTCCGCGATATCAACTCCGAAGTTCCGACCAGGCCGGGCGGTCCGGCCCCCTGGAGAGGCACCCGCGCCGTCTGCGGCGGCGTGAAAGATATGGTTGTCTATACAGAGATCCGCCGGCCAGTGAGATTTGGCTCGGTTCCCGGCCTGCCTCTGAAGAGTTTCATCATCACCGAACCGTACGAAACCGACGGGACCGGCCCCTATCTCGTTCATGTCAGAATCACCTTCGTCCGCCAGGGAGGCGGCTCCGGGGCCAGGAGCGATGCCGCGCATACGATCCGGACGTGCTTTGCCTTGCGAGGTCGCCCCAATGGGGTGAATCCATGAATATGTATCGCTATTCTTCAGGCCAGGCGCTCATCGTCGTGCTGATGATCGCCCTCATCCTCGGCATCCTCATCGGGGCGGTCTTCCGGTTCCAGCAGGGGCAGATCCACCTGCTTTCCCGCAGCGCGAAAGATTACCTCGCGTTGTGCGCGGCGGAAGCCGGCGTCCATGCCGTCCTGGCCGAGATGAAGGCCGACTACCAGTTCGTCACCCACGGCACGCCGTATATTCCGCTGAAAGGCTGGTCGAGCCCGGCAAAACACAAATACTGGCTCGTCGGCGATGCGGACGGCCTCCAGCTGGACCATGCCGAACGCGGCGTCTACACGGGGCGTATCACGATGAAACGCACGCGCATCACCGGGGAGTTCAAGGTTCGGGTGAAGCTTGCCGGCTCAAAAAACAGCGTCGATACGAAAACCGTCGACGAATCGCACCGGTATTTCGTCCTGGAGTCGATCGGGAACGTCGGTGACGCCTGCCGGAAGGTCGAGGCGGTTATCGAAAAGGTGACGCCTGGCTCTTTCATGCAGTACGACGGCCAGGTTCTCGATCTCGCCGAACTCGGTCCGAACCGCCTCGTGCCAGGCATCGTCAGGCGTGGCCGCCTTTACGGCCAGGAGATGCTGAAAGTCGGCAAGCGCGGCCCGCTCGACGCCGGTCTCGAACTGCTCGATATGGAGAAAATATCGACTCCCGGATATTTCAAGACGACCGCGGGAACGCGGGTCACCTTCAGAAACGGCAAGAGCGGGCATCTGAAGCCCGACGCCGATTCCGACCTTCCGGAAGGGTTCGAGACGTTTCCCGAAGTGGGCATGGGAAAGGTGCTGACCCAGTTCGTGCTCGACGGCATGCGCGGCGGAAAATCCGAAAAATTCCCGGTTCTGAATCCCGACTACTGGCGCAAGGCCCGCGATCCGGCGCCGATCATCCTGCTGCCGGGCTTTTCCTTCAAGGGATTCGGCCCGTCGAAATGGCGCAACCCCGCAAAGCCTGCGGAAGTGGTCTACGATCTGAAATTTCCAGACAAGTATCTGACGAACCAGGCAGAAGCGGAGGACAGCTCGAAGCCTTCCGATGCATCTTCGGACGACCGCGGCAAGACGCTCATCTATTCGATGGTTCCCCTGAGAATTTGGGGAAATCCCCCGTTCAAGGCGCTCACGCTGGTCTGCGAGAAGGACGTGTATATCGCCGGCGATTTCAACCAGAACCCGAAGAACCCCCAGAACTGGGATCTCGGCTGGCGTGAATATGACAAAAAACTCGAGAATGGCACCGACAAGAACGGCGTGATGGTTATCTCGCTCGGACGCATATGGTTCGACTACTCGAATCCCCTCAATTTTCTCCGCGAGGAGCTGAAAACCCTTCTGGACTACGAGATCGGCATGCGGCTTGGCGGCAACGAGCTGAACCCGCTCGCGATGGTCCCCATCACGTATCCGCCGAGATTCGGCACGACCGCCCGCGATATGCGTCTGCCGATGCTCGCCCTGAATTTCAACAAGATCGGCACGCTGTTCGCGCTTCCGAAAACGCCGCCCGAGGTCATTCCCGTCACGATGGGAAGCCTTCTGGTGCATCCTGCCCTCAAGGAACTTCGCGAGTATTTCGACCCGACGTCCGATCCGGCGGCATACAAACAGCGGTTTTGCCTCAAAGGCTTCCTTGCGCGGCAGAAGATCGTCGAAACGATCGGCGGCGCCTGCTACATGACCGGCGCGCTGCTGCCGTTCGAGCGCGATATCGCGATCGGCATGATTCTCGAGCGGATGGAAAAGGAGATGGACGACGAGGAGCCGGACCGCTCGCTCGGCATCTGGAACGCCTGCG
>MWAR01000172.1 GCA_002068715.1 bacterium ADurb.Bin374 | reverse complement strand
ACAGCTTCTGGCGCTCGGACTCGTGCTCGGCCTCGCTCATCGCATCGGCATACCGGCCGGTATGGAGTTCGATGAACGACGCTCCTGTTTTCGCGGAAGCCTCGACCTGCCGCTCATTCGGATCGATGAACAGGCTCACGGTGATTCCGGCTTTTTTCAGCCGCTCGACGGCGGATTTCACGGCATCGAAGTGGCCGGCGACATCGAGACCGCCTTCCGTGGTCACTTCCTGGCGCCGTTCGGGAACGAGCGTCGCCATGTCGGGTTTCAGATTCACGGCAAATTCGACGATCTCCTCGTTCACGGCCATTTCGAGGTTGAGGCGCGTCCGGACGGTCTGGCGAAGAATCTTCGCGTCCCGGTCCTGTATGTGGCGCCGGTCCTCGCGCAGATGGATCGTTATGCCGTCCGCCCCCGCAAGTTCGGCGAGGGCCGCGGCCCCGACAGGATCAGGTTCACGCCCCATTCGCGCCTGGCGGATGGTGGCAACGTGATCGATATTGACTCCAAGCTTTATCATCGCATTCCTCCGGACATGGTTCTGATCGTTATCGGCCTACTTACGCATGACGAAAGAGAAGAGACTGCCCTGACGCCCTTTCTGACCCCGATAGGAAAAATATGACCCCGGCAGGCATTGCGTGCAGTCGTTCACATGTCTGATCCGGTCGAGTCGCACGCCCCGGCGCAGACACTGGGCCACGTTCAGCCCGCGCAGATCCAGGTGCCATTTGACCCCGTGGGTGAAGAAACCCAGAAATCCCTCATCAGCCTCGCGGAACGACGGCGGAACCTCGTCACCGAGCTCGAGGCAGCAATTCCCGATGCAGGGCCCCATCGCGACATGCAGCGAAGAGGGAACCGCGCCGAACCGCTCGGCAAGCATGTCGATCGTTCGTCCCGAGATATCGCTGCGCGTCCCTTTCCAGCCGGCATGGACCGCCGCCACGGCTTTTCCGCACCAGATCAGCACGGGCAGACAGTCGGCCGTGAAGACGCCGATCGGAATCCCGCGCCCGGCCGTCACCAGGGCATCCCCATCGCCCTGGTTTCCAGGCGTCGAGCCGACACCAACGTCATGAACGTCCGTTCCATGAATCTGCGTCGCCCAGAACGGAGCGGACAGACTGCGTTCACGAACGATGGAAAGCGCCTGCCAGGCCGTTTCCGCGACATCGGGAGCTTGCCGGTAAAAGCCCAGATCTCCGTCTGCACGTTCGGAGAACGCGGCGAGAACGCCGCCATCCTCGATGAGATGCATGGTCAGGAACCGGCCGTCAGTGAGGCGATCATTCGCTCGGCAAGATCGTCGACGGCATCGCGTTTCATCGAAACCTCGCGGACGCGCTTCAGCGTTCTGACGGCGTCATCGACGCGGCCCTTCTTCGAATACAGGGAACCGAGCACGATATAGGCTTCCTTGAGACCGCGATCGAGCGCGATCGCCCGCTTGCACTCTTCGTAGGCATCCTTCAGGCGGCCCTGGTTGTAATGCAGGAGGGCGAGATCCTTGATCGCCTCGGCATTTTCCGGATACAGCTCGAGAGATTTGCGGAACTCGTTCTCGGCCATGTCATATTTCCCGGCACGGAAGAAGTCCTTCCCCATCTCGAGGTGCGTGCGGGCGGACTCGACATTCTTTTCATCGAGCTCCTTGCGCGCTTTCAGGAGGAGACTTCGGGCCTGTCGGCCAATGCCTGAGTCCCCGGCGACAACGACGATTTTTTCGAGTTCGGAGGCGGCTTCGTTGACCAGGCCACGGTCGAGATACGACTGGCACAGGGCATATCGCTTTTCGAGCGAACGTTCCTGGCTCACGGAAAGTTCACCGGTCCTCATCGGGACGCTCTGTCGGGGGGCGGGTGCCGCAACGACTCGCGAAGCCATGGGGGCCCGGCTTGCCATCGCGGAGGTGCCGAAATCGACATCAGATCCCATGGTGGAAACCGAAAGGGTATCGGCACCGGGTGTCGCGCTGACGGGGGTGAACGAGGTCGATGATTCCATCGCTTCCGCCTTGGCGTCGTAGTCGCCAAGCCGGCTGCCTTTTCCCTTGCGTCGCAGGAACTCGTTCAGTTTCGAGCTTCCCTGGATCGATTTCACGTTCGCGAAATAATAGGATCTGCTATTGTTGTTGAGCTGTTTGAGCTTGCGTTCGACATGGCGCTTCACGGGCGACCCTTCGGGAGTCTTGGTGAGCGCCTGCTGATAGACGTTGATCGCCTTGTTGTTCTGGCCGGTGCGTTCGTAACACTCGGCGAGCGGGATGTAGGCCCGTATGTAGCCGGGGTTCAACTTCAAGGCCGTGATGAAGTTGCGACCGGCCTCGGCATAGTTTTTCCGGGTGAATTCGCACAGGCCGAGATTGAAATACGACTTGAAGAAGTTCGTATCCCAGCCGAGCGAGTCGCGGAAGTTCGCCGAATCGGGTTCGAGTTCGACGGCCCGCTGGCACAACTGAATGGCGCGCTGGGCATCGGCTTCGAGCGTCGCGAGCAGGAAGCCGAGGTTGTTCAGGGCCGAAGCATAGTTCGGATTGAGCGCCAGTGCCCGCTCATAGGCCGAGGCGGCGGTTTTCATGTCGCCGGTCTTCTCGAGCGCGAAGCCGAGGTTGTGGAAGGCCTCGGCCATGTCGGGGCGGGCCCGAACGGCCTGGCGCAGGTCATCCGCGGCGCCGACATAGTCGCGTTCCTGGAGCTTCTGCGTGCCGCTGACATACAGGCGCATCCCGGCATCCTGGTAGTTGGGCAACGTGTCGAGCGTGAGCGCGACGCCGGGCGCCGCTGCCGACAGCCACGCCAGCATGAGCCCCAATCCCAACCTCTTCATGTCGTCGCCTCCCGCGGATGATATTGTCCCATCCGCCTTCATCGGCAGATTCGGGAAAAGCGTGAAGAGGGAAGTTCCACGTCGGTGCTTGCAGCGCCGAGCGGCGTCGGCTATGCTTGCGACAGACCAACACCACGTGGGAGGAACTGAACATGCAGAAGCGCACGAAGATCGTCGCGACGCTCGGCCCGGCCTCATCGTCTCCGGAGATCGTCGGCAAGCTCATCGAAGCCGGCGTGAACATTTTCCGTCTGAATTTTTCGCACGGCTCGCACGACAGCCACCGTCAGCTCGTCGAAACCGTCCGGGGGGAAGCGAAACGGCTTGGGAAGCACATCGGGCTTCTCGGCGACCTCTGCGGCCCCAAGATCCGCATCGGCACGTTTCCCGACGGCTCGGTCACGCTGAAGGCCGGCCAGAAGTTCACGCTGAGCCAGAACCCCGACCTGCCCGGCTCGGAAACCGGCATCGGCACCTCCTATCCGTATCTCGTCAACGATCTGAACCCCGGCGACACCGTCCTGCTCGATGACGGCAATCTCACGCTGCGCGTCGAGTCGAAGGGCGCGGACGCCGTGACCTGCACCGTCATGAACGGCGGCGTGCTCAAGACGAAGAAGGGCATGAACATGCCGGGCGCGAAGCTGTCGGTCGAGACGATCACGGCGAAAGACCGCGAGGATCTGGCGTTCATGATCGCCCAGGAACTCGACTTCGTGGCCCTCTCGTTCGTCCGGCGCGGCAAGGATCTTCGCGAACTTCGAAAGCTGATCGGAAGCTCGCCCATCCGAGTCGTCTCGAAGATCGAGAAACCGGAGGCGATCGACGATCTCGAGGCGATCCTGGCCGAAACCGACGCTGTCATGATCGCACGCGGCGACCTGGGCGTCGAGATGCCGATCGAGAAGGTGCCGGCCATCCAGAAGCACATCATCACCCGCTGCACGAGGCGCGGCATCGAGGTCATAACGGCGACCCAGATGCTCGAGTCGATGATGTCGAACCCCCGGCCGACCCGCGCCGAGACGACCGACGTGTTCAACGCCGTCATGGACGGCACGGACGCGATCATGCTCTCGGGCGAGACGGCGGCCGGCGCGCACCCGGTCGAAGCGGTCAGGACTATGGCGGCCATCGCCGTCGAAGCCGAGCGCCTGTTCCGGGACTCGACCGACACGCTTCTCCCCGAGGTGAAGCAGGACATAGAAGACGTCATAGCCCACGCCGCCTGCGAATCGGCGGTCAATCTCAAGGCGAAGGCGATCGTCCCGTTCACGCACAGCGGGAACACCGCGCGCAACGTCTCGAAATACCACCCGTCCGTTCCGATCTACGCCCTGACCCCGAAGCCGGAAACCTGCCGGCGCCTCTCGCTCTCCTGGGGCGTCGAGTCGATCCTGATCGAGGATCTGCGGAACACCGACATGATGATTACCTGCGCCGAAAGGACCGTGCACGAGCATGGGGTTGCACAAACCGGCGATACGATCGTGATCGTCGCCGGCGTTCCCCTCGGGGTCAAGGGCAACACCAACATGATCAAAGTTCACCGCATGCGGTGAACTTTGAAGGTGGAAACACAATGACAGTAACGGCGCCCGGCAGAAGATTCTGCCGGGCGCCGTTACTGTATATCAGTAAATATTATTTGTCTTCGTTTTCGTCTTTCACGAAGTAGTAGCCGCACTTGCCGACGGTGTGGGGAAAGACGTCCTGTTCGTTGAAGGGGTACGTTTTACAGACTTCGGGCTTGGTTTCGTGGATCTGACAGAGAAGCATGTCCCCGTGTTTGAACAGGAAAGGACAGTTGAAGGAGGCCTTGCAGCATTCGCCGCATCCTTTGCACTCGCCCCGGCGACGTTTCAGGCCGTCGGCAATCGCATCCTTCTTCAGCAGCATCAGATATCGGCGTTTCACCTGCATTTTGAAGGACGTGATGAATTTTTTGTATAACCGCGTCATACGTTGCTCCAACCACAAAATGCCCGCCACAACCGACGGCTGTCTTGGATTATACTTTTTCCGGCCCCGCTCGTCAAACGCTCAGGACGAGCGAAGGATAAAAAAACCGATGCCATTGCCCTGGTCAACCGATCAGGCCAGCCGGAAAAATCGCTTGATCCGGTCGAAGATCTCGACGCTCGCGACTTCGGCGTTCCGCTTCATCCGCTCGATGGCCGGCCCGGATGCCGCGTCCTCGACGCCCCTGGCCCCCGCGGCCTTATTGTATGCCTCCCGCTCGGCGAGCGATTCGCTCAATCTCTTCGCTACCGCGGCGTTATTGTGCAACAGCTGGCTCATCGTTTCGCGGGTCAGGGCAAGAAGCAGGGTTTCCTCTTCGGCCACGATCGTGGCGGATCTCGGCTCTCCCGTCATAAGGGACATCTCCCCGAAGAAATCTCCATG
>MWAR01000171.1 GCA_002068715.1 bacterium ADurb.Bin374 | reverse complement strand
GGAGCGAGCTCGACACATTTCTCGATCGTGTCGATGACGTCATCCGTGATGACGACGGAAGAGGCGTATTTCTCGCCGCCGTGAACGACCCGATGGCCAATGCCGGCGATCTCCCGGATGTCGTCGAGAATCCCGTGGTGTTTGTCAACCAGGTGATCCGCAACGAGCCCGATCGCGGCCCGGTGGTCGGGAATCGGCTGTTCGTGCTCGAACATGCCCCCGGGGGTGCTCTGCTCGATCCGGCCGACCTCTTCGCCGATACGCTCGACGAGGCCACGCCCGAGGCTTTCCCGGTGAGGCATGCGAAAAACTTCGTATTTGAGCGAACTGCTGCCGCAGTTGAGAACGAGAATCAACTTCGCTTCGAGTTCTGTCTTCGTCATTCCCCAGGCATCTCCCCGCGCGGCCTTCTCTTTTCATTCGCCGCGCCTCATCGCCACGATATGCCATGATCATCGTCAGGTCAAGCAAAAGCACGAATCCCCCCGAAGCAGTGCTGCTTCGGGGGGATTCGCGGTCAGGCCGGCTTCAGCCGCCCTGCGTTTCGAGGAACTTCGCCCGCTCCTCGACCCAGCGGCCGACGAAATGGCCGACATCCTTTTCGAAGCCATGCATGTTCTTGAAGCTGTCCACGACGGCCCTTGCCTGGTCGAGTTCGGTCATCGAACCGGCAGTTTGAATAGCAAAATATATACTTTTCTTCACGGCGTCGAGCTCGTCGAGTTTCGCGCCGATCCTGGCCATGGTACCGGGTGTGTTGTGCGGAACGCCGGGATGCATGACAACGTCGAGATAGGCGGTGATGGCGGCGAAGTTCAACATGTCTTTCTCGAGCTTCTGCGCATCGATGGCCCACGCGCTCATGACCGGTGAAAAAAGGGCGATCGCAAGAAGAACCAACACAAACCGTTTCATTCGTTTCTCCTCTTCGAATATCAGCGTCGGCCCATCATATGCAATCTCCTTGCCACCGGGGAACAGGCTTGTACACGTTTTCTCCGCCCGACAACCCGACCGACCGCCGGATTTTCGACAGGTCGGGTGCCGGGTTTTCGACTATATCGAAAGGGATAATATTGGATCATGTCGTTTCGTTCCTGAACCTCCCCGGAGCAACTCACGGTATTGTGAGATGTCGGGGCGTGGGTTACCCTTGTCGGAGATAACCGAAAGGGGGCGAACCATGCCCGTCAAAAGAACACCCGTTTCCAGGGGCCGGAAAAACACGCCGGGCGCCGGAACCGCATCGAAGAAAACCGCCACCGGAAAACCGCTGGTCCCGGAGGATCTGACGCGGTTCGTCCTGGTCGAAGACTGCCGCATCGCCCCCGAGGGCGACACGATTCTCTTCACGAGACGCCATGTCGACGACAAGAACAAAACCGTCGCGAACCTCTGGACGGTCGCAACGGACGGTCGTTCCGCACCTCGCCAGTTCACGACCGGCGGCAAGGACGGCCACGGCAGGTTCTCTCCCGACGGCCGCCACATCGCCTTTCTCAGCAGTCGCGACAAGTCCCCCCAGCAGATCTGGATGATCCCGCGGCTGGGCGGTGAAGCCCTCCAGCTCACGAATTTTCCCGAGGGCTCGATCGGCGAGTTCCGGTGGTCTCCCGACGGTCGCAGCATCGCCGTCTCGTTCCGCGAGCAGGACCCCGACTGGACCGAGAAAGCGCGCAAGGATCGTGAAGCGAAGGGCCTCAGCACCCCGCCGCGCGTGTTGGACAACCTCTGGTATCGCCTCGACGGGGACGGTTATTTCAATACTTCACGCTATTTTCTCCATATCGTCGATGCCGCGAACGGCACGCACCGAAAGCTGTTCGAGCATGCGCCGCTCGGCATCGGCAGTTTCGACTGGTCACCAGACGGCCGCGAGCTGGTCGTCGTCGCCAACCAGGACCCCGACGCGTTCACGAAGCCGTGGAAAACCCGACTGGTCATCGTCGATGCGAAGAACGGCCGCGCCAGGCCCCTTCCCGGACAGACCGACGGCATGCGCAACGGCGTCGCCTGGTCACCGGACGGCACCCTGATCGCCTTCTCGGGGACCATGGGCCGCCAGGAAGTCTGGCGGGCGGTGAACCAGCACCTGTTCGTCGTCGACCCCCGGACCGGCGCCCAGCGCTGCGTTACCGAGGGCGCTGACGTGTGCCTCGAGTCGGCGGTTCTCAGCGACACGCGGGAAGCCGATTTCATGCCGGTGTTCCATTGGACGCCAGACTCGCGGTCGATCTGGTTCGAAGCCGGCGTCGAGGGCACGCGCCGGCTTGCTCGCGTACCGATCGGCGGCGGGGAACTGGAATGGCTCACCGACGGCCCCGATCAGGCCTCGTTCGGAGGTTTTTCGGCGGACGGAACCAGGATCGCCATGCGGCGAGGCAGTCCACTCGACATCGATGATATAGCTATAGGCATACAATCTGCCGATGGGAATCTCTCGGCCAGGCCGCTGACACGGTTCAACCACGACCTGCTCTCGAGCGCCCTTCTTTCGAAGCCAGAGATGCACTGGGTCGAATCCGCCGACGGGACCCCCGTCCAGCTCTGGGTCATGAAGCCGGTCGGCTTCGAGAGCGGGAGGAAATACCCGGCCCTGCTCGAGATCCACGGCGGCCCGCACGCCCAGTATGGCGGCAGGTTCTTCCACGAGTTCCAGACACTCGCCGCCGCCGGCTACGTCGTCGTCTTCAGCAACCCCCGCGGCAGCAAAGGCTACGGCGAGGCGTTCGCCGACCAGATATGTGGCGACTGGGGAAACGTCGACTGGCAGGATATGCAGGCGGTCATCGGCTGGATGCGGAAACGCATCTACGTCGACCCGAAGCGCATGGGCGTGCTGGGCGGCAGTTACGGCGGCTACATGACGAACTGGATCATCGGCCACACCGATGCCTTCGCGGCCGCCGTCTCGGACCGCTGCGTCAGCAACCTCGTCAGCATGAGCGGCACCAGCGACTACCCCAACGTTCCCGACTCATACTGGCCCGGCAACGCCTGGGACCGCCCCGAAGGACTCTGGAACCAGAGCCCGCTGAAGTATGCCGGCGCGATCGAAACCCCGACCCTCTTCATCCACAGCGAAGGCGACCTACGCTGCAGCATCGAGCAGGCCGAGCAGCTCTTCACCGCCCTTCAGCTGCGCGGCATCCCGAGCCGCCTGGTGCGATACCCGTCTTCGACCAGCCACGGCATGAGCCGCAGCGGCCCCGCCAGCCTCCGCATCCACCGTCTGCGCCAGATCCTCGACTGGTTCGACCGCTGGTTGAAACCCGGAGCGACGAAGCCGCCGAAGAAGTGAACACCGACGGCTGGCAAAAACCCCTTCCGGAGAACCGAAAGGGGTTTTTTCATAGGATACGGAATCCGTATCAGGGCAGTTTCTTCTCGACCAGCTCCATCGTCGTCACGCTCTTCATCGGGGCGGTCATGGTGGTGACCATCTTCACGAGACTGCCGGGCACCTCGTCGGAGGCCCAGATCTTCGAAGACACTTCCGCGCCCTGCTGGTTCATCGTCGATTCGACGACCTTGCACTTGAAGCTGCCGGCCGGCACCGTGACCTGTTCCTCGGTGGTCTTCGAGTCGGCCTTGACCATCTCGGCCAGCTTCGGATCGACCTGGGTGTTCTCGATCTTGGCAGGGTAGTCCATCTTCGTCGCGGGCATCTCCATCTTGTTGCCGGCGACGACGGTGGCTCCGCCCATCTCCACGACGACCTTCTCGGGGGTCACTTCGAGAAGCTTGTATGTGATCTCGCTTTCGGTCTTCATGTTCGAGACTTCCGATGCCTGCTTGTATTTCAGCTCGGCCCCGACCTTGAACTTCGACCAGACGCCGTACGCCGGGTTGTCGACCATCTCGGCGGCAAACGCCGTCGCGGCAGCCAGAACAGCCATCAGAACGAACGCAAAACGCTTCATGATACGCTCCTTATCAACGATGTTTCGCCGGAGCTCTTCGGCCGCCCCGGTGTCGTCGGGCCGATTCTATCCCGTCGCGGCACATCCTGTAAAGCACGCGGCTTTCAGGGAAGGATCGAGTCCGCTGCGGGATCGTGCCGTCGGGCATTCCGTGTCGCTGCGACAACGGAGGTATTCGCATAGCAGTAGACGCACCCGTGAGGGCAAGTATTATATCTTCCTATATCTTTACTGACCGTGCAGCCGCAGGCCGGTCGCTGCCCGGGGTCTTTTCCACTGCGCGGTGAATCGAGAAACGTCATGAGCCGCTCGTCTCCGGGAAACAGCCTGCGGAGCAGACCGCCGTCGACGCACCGGCCGTGGGCGATGCCGAAGCGGGACAGGTCGATCGCTTCGGCGCAACTGCTCACCTCGAGGCCGAACTCCCGGCCGATCGCGGCCAGACCGGCCGCTGCGCCTTCCATCGACACCCGGTCCCATTCCCGCCAGGCACAACCGCATGCAGCGAGGTTTCGCGCAACCTTGCGATATTCACGGATATCGGCAAAGCTGAACACGAGCCGTTCCGTCATGCCTCGCACCCGCTTCGCGACGGCACGGACCCTTTCCAGAAGACCGTTCACGCCGAGTCCGTCGAGCAGGAGCAGGGGGTCCGCCCTCCAGATCACCCGAGCGGAGCCAACGAGCCGGACGAACGTCTCGAAGGCGGCGAGCCGCGAGCCGAGAGGCGGAACGCCCGGCTCCAGTCCTTCGGGCTCGTAGTCGTTGAGCGTCTGGCTCAGATACCATCCGATATCTGCAAATGCCTCGAGATGGCCGAGCAGCGGCAGGGGGTGTTTCGACCAGAAAACGATCGCGCGGACGGCAGCTAGCGATATATATTGGCTGGTGTTATTGAACGGGTTCACCCACCGCAGGTATCCGGCCCGGAACCGCCCGACCAGCCAGGGGGCGTAGAACGCCGGGATATCCGTCGAGCGACTCGCCGAGAGGATCACCGGTTCGACCGCTTCGCGCGGCCCAGTCGATGTTTCGACGATCGTCCTGTTCCACGGGGTCCGGTTCATCCCGCCAACCCTCCCTGATCGGAAAAGCGCATACCAGTCATCCTTTCCCGCGGGCCACGCCCGGACATCGACAACACCCGAGATCAGTATACCCGTTCTCTCTTTTTCCTGTTTGTGATATGTAGATGATGAAGAATGCTGAAAAAAGAGGAGATACCGATGCAGGGGAAGAACACTAGAACGAACCGTCGTCGCGGTTTCTCCTGCTTCCAGGTGCTGTTCGGTTTCGTGTTTTTCGCCATGGGACTGCTGGCCTGCGGCGTCCTGACTTACACGTGGATTCAGGAAAA
>MWAR01000170.1 GCA_002068715.1 bacterium ADurb.Bin374 | reverse complement strand
CCGTATTTTATGGATGTCACGGGATGCGATTTTGAGTTGGCCGGTTGCGGAGGGCGCTGTCGTTCATGGTATAGTGGCGACATCGGGATATGAGCACGTCGAAACGCAACTCGATTTTTTCCGGCATCCTCCTCCTGCTGCTGGCGGGTGTTCTGGCCATGGGCGGCATTCTCTGGAAGGATTTCGTCTTTTTCACCACTCCACAGGGGCTGGATGAAGTTTTTTCCAACCTTTCGAACGCCCAGAACGAGGTGTTTTCGAACGCCGCCATCGGAAGCCGGCGGGAAATTCCGGTCTGTTTCACGATTCCGCAGGGCGACCTGTTCCGGTTCTTCGTTCTCGTCGGTCCCCGCCTCCAGACAATCGCTTCCCGCCTCGCATCCCAGGCAAAACTGGACATCGGATCCGACGCAGCGGACGTCATCCAGCGGGTGCTGACGGGAAAAGCCGTCATGGGATCGATCTCCGCCGTCGCCTACGCGAAGCTTCGCAAACAACACCCGATCATCGCGGTCTTCGAACGAGCCGGGCCCAGGCCGAAGACATCGCTGTTCGTCGTTCGCGTCGACAGCGCCGCCTCCTCCTTCGCGGACCTTCGCGATACGCGCATCTGCTTCCGGGCGAAGGATTCGATGAGCGGGTATTTCGTCCCACTGCGGGAGCTGAAGGCAGCCGGCATCGAGGATCCGAGCCTGTTCTTCCGGCAGATCAGCTACAACGACAACCTGACGAACTCGACGCTGGGCCTGCTCAGCGGAGAATTCGACGTCATCGTCCTGTCGAACACGTTCTACGAAGAACTCGATGAGGAGCGACGGCAGAAGCTGAAAATCATTCACACATCGAAACCGATACCAGGCGGCGTGTATATCGCGGCGGCCGCTTCGCAACCGGCGATTCTGCAGGCCTTCCTGTCCGAGTTCCAACGATACGGGGAGACGGTGCTTGCAACCGAGCCGCTGGCAGGCCTTTTCCAGGTCAAGACTCCGAATCCCTCCGACTACGACATGCTCGAAGAGGCGATCGACAGTGGAGAATAACGGACAATCCGCGGTCCAGATGCAGACCGAAGCTCGGGAAATCCGTCAGAAGCTCGCGGCGGCCTTCGGTCTGCTGATCATCCTGCTGATGCTGCTGAGCATCTACATCATCACCTGGGTCGAGTGGGACGCAGGCCTGGAGCGGGCGAAGGGTGAAGGGCAGGTGCTCGGCAAGGTCATCGCGGTCGGAATGGCCGAGCAGCTTGCCCGGAACAACTTTCAGGGCATCGAGTTCGCCCTCAGGGAATACGCCGGCATGGGCCTTCTGCGCTACTGTGTCATAACGTCGAAAACCGGCAAGATCATCGCCGGAACCGACAGCGGGCTGAACGGCAAGTATCTGAACGACAAATGGAGCTTCGAGAGCCTGACGGCGACTGATCTGATGATGCGGCGCGCATTGTATCGCGGGGAACAGATCTACGAAGCCGCGGTTCCAATAATCATCGGGGAGGAACGGTTCGGCTCGATCAGGCTCGGCTTCCCTCTTCAGCGCGAGTTCGAAAACATCCGCAAACTGCTGATCCTCAACTTCTGCCTCGGGCTGGCGTTCCTTCTCATCGCCTTGTTCGTCGCCTTCAGCGTGTCCCACGCGGTGACCGGGCGTATCGAGGAACTCGCCGTCGAGGCTCGCGGCGAGCCGCGGAAGGAAGGCCCCAACGCTCAGGCCGGTTGATTCCCGCGGATCACACGAGAGGCGACGATTTCGCCGAGAAGCGTTCCGGCGACGGCCGTGAAGAACTGGATCCCGACGATTCCCCAAAGGAGGGCCAGCGTTTCGGTCGGCATGGCCGTCCAGCGAGCCAGGAGCATCCCCCCCACCCCGATGACGAGCGCCTTCGCAGCGGGTGCGGCGACGGTTTCTCCCACGAGCGTCCGCTCCCGCAGCATTCCTATTATTATAATATATACGATATTTCCAGGTATGATGACGGGCATCAGGATAATCAGGGGCGGGGGCAGATGGCCGGTGAGGAACGCCCCGACGGGAGTCAGGCCCGTGAGCAGCAGGGCGCTCCGCAGGCCGGCGACCGCCAGGGTCACAGTGAAAATCGCATTGACCAGGGCTCCCGTCAATATGTTGGGAAGCCGCAGGTTCTGCAACGCCAGGGCGAGCGCGAGCATGACGCCGGCCATGACGACATCCCCGAGAAACGACGGGGATCTGATTCCTGTCGATATCGGCATGGAAGGGATGTTACTTCCGATATGGGAAAATTGACAAGTCTCCGTGGCTCTGGGATAATTCATAGTTTCATGGTCAGAGGGTAAACGCATCTCCCCGGATCCGGGGAATATCTAGGAGGTTCTGTGGACATCCAATTGCTGTTCTGGTTTGCTCCTGTCGGAGCGGTTCTGGCCCTGGCATTCGCCTACGTCTTCTATTCGCAGATGATGGCGTCTGATCCTGGGTCCGAGCGGTCGCAGGAAATCGCCGGCTACGTCCGTGAAGGCGCCATGTCCTACCTGTGGCAGCAGTACCGGATCGTCGCCATGTTCTTCGTCGCTGCGTTCGCGTTCTTCGCGTTCCTGGCTTTCGTTCTGAAAGTGCAGAGCGCCTGGACGCCGATCGCCTTCCTGACCGGCGGCTTCTTC
>MWAR01000169.1 GCA_002068715.1 bacterium ADurb.Bin374 | reverse complement strand
CCGGTGCCAAGGACCTCGCCGGGAACGAGATGGCCGCAGATTCGACGAACATGGTCGTCATCAACACGAGCCCCGCGTTCGAGATCAAGATCTTCTCGAACCCCGCCCATGAATACGAGATCATGATCGTCACCCGGGCCTCGGAAGCTCTGCAAAGCGCTCCGACCTGCTCCGTCAGTCAGGGCGGCGCGGCGGTCCCGGTCACGATGAACTTCCTCAAGGAAAAATACTACGCGGGTTCCTACCGCATCGACCCGGATCAGCCCGGCAAGGCCTACATCGACATCACCGGCACCGACCTCTTCGGCATGGTCGGCAAGGGTTCTGTCCAGTTCACCGTGGCCGCCCTGACCGCGGAGTCGCGACTCAGCCTGAAGACACCGGACGGTCTCGCGACGCTCGACATCGCCACGGGCACCGTTTCCAAGGCGGCGGGTCTCTACATGCTATCCAGGTCCGACCTCGACAATGGCGGCACGAAGTCCCCGCTCGCGAAAATTCTGCCCTCGCTGCTGAAGAACACCGTCTCCACCGCAAACTCCTCCGAACTGGTCGAAGTGATGCCGCTCGAGGAAGTCGGGCCCTCCTCGCTGCGCCTGTCGCGGAGAATCTGGTATACCGCGTCGGTGAAGAACCTGAACCTGAAGGTGCCGGCTGAAAAGGTCCACCTGTATCGCCAGGTGAACGGCAAATGGATCTTTGTCGGCGGCGTGCTCAAGAACGACCGCGTCACCGCCCAGCTCGGAGGCCTCGGCAAGCTCGCCCTGATGGCTGACCTCAAGGCCCCCGTTCTCAGCAACGTCAGCCCGTCCGACCGCGAAAAGCTTGAAGACTCGCAGCCCCTGCTCGAAGGCAACTTGCAGGACAGCGGCGCAGGCATCGACCCGGCCAGCTTCAAACTGCTGATCGACGGGTTCGAGCAGACCGGCGCGGAACTCGGTTCTGACGGGGCGTTCACCTATCAGCTCAAGCAGGCGCTCTCGAAGGGCGATCACCAGATCGAAGTGGTCGCTTCCGACAAGGCCGGCAACGAGATCCGCCAGGCCATCACGGTGACCGCACCCGGCCCGTTCGGGATCAACGAGCTCATCTCGTATCCGAACCCGGCCCGCGGAAACTCGGTCTGGTTCACGTATAACCTCGGACAGCGGCCCGACGAGCTGTTCCTCTCGATCTACGACGCTTCCGGCGACAAGGTCGACAAGTTCGATCTCACCGATGCGAACGGGAACCAGGCATCCGGCAAGATCCGGTGGGATCTGACCAACCGTCAGGGGAACCGCGTCGGAAACGGCGTCTACTTCTACAAGCTCGAAGCCACACGAAACGGCAAGACCATCAAGTCCCGCGGCAAGCTCGCGGTGCTCCGCTGACGGAGAAGGAGAGCAACCATGGACAAGCGTATTCTTCTCGCACTCGCGTTGTCTGTTCCGACCCTGCTGGGCCTGACCGGCTGCAGCGGCGGCGTGGGCGGCGAGGGCAGCAATACGTATTCCGACACAGCCGGAACCCCGATCGTCCGTTCCGACACGTTCAACGACAAGGGCTGGACGCTCATCTCGAGCGGCCAGTATGAGAGCGCGATCTCGGCGTTCAACCAGGTGCTGGCCGACAACCCGACCGACGACGAGCGGGCCGAGGCGAACAACGGCCTGGGCTGGGCCCGCGCGAATCTCGGCAGTCTTTCCGACGGCATGCCCTGGTTCGAGAAAGCGATCGGCAGCTCGGCCGATGCCAAGGTCGGCCTGGGAGCCGCTTACATCCAGAAAGGTTCGAAAGCCGACCTGGAAATGGCCGTCAATCTCCTGTACAAGCAGCTCGGCGGGGAAAACCCGCACTTTCACTACGTGCCGCGCCGCGCCACCGGCGTGAGCGATGCCGAGGTGCACGCCCTTCTCGCCTACGCGTTCGCGGCTCTCGGCCAGACCGATAATGCCCTGACGCAGATGGAATACGCCAAGGAACTCAATCCCGCGTATGAAAACACGACAATCGACCAGCTGGGTAAAATGGTCGACTTCCTGCTCCGATAATTGAAAGAGCTGCCAGGGAAAAGGAAGCATCGATGAGCCACATCCGCCCCACAACCGTGCCCAGACCGGCTGATACCGGCCGCGGGCCAGGTTCCGTCACGGGCGGGAAACGGATCTTCATCCTCGTTCTGGTGCTTCTGGCAGTCGGTTCGATCACCGGATGTCTCCAGTCGTCGAGTCCGACGATGGGCAACGTCACCGGCAAGGTGTTCGACTCGAACGGGCACGTCCTCAAGGGAGCGACGGTCGAAGTCTACGGCGGCGACCACAAGGTCGAGACCGACGAGCTCGGCAGATACGCGATCACCGGTGTGGAACCGGGCGAAAAGCGCATCGTGGCGACCTACCAGGGACGCTCCGTCGTGATCAACGTCGAAATCATTCGTGGCGAGACGCTCGAAAACGCGGACCTGACGTTTGCCGTGATCGACGGCATCCCGCCGGTCATCACCGATGTCGCCGTCGGAAGCCTCACCGAGAACGTCGCCGTCATCAGCTGGGTCACGAACGAGTCTGCCGATTCGCTCGTCGATTACGCCACCGGTCCGATCGGGGTCGGCACGTATACCTTCCAGGCATCGGACTCGGCGATGGTTCTCGATCACTCGATCCAGCTTTCGGGGCTGCTTCCCGGCGTGACATACCACTTTCGTGTCAGATCACGTGATTTCGCGCTCAACGAGGGCATTTCGTCGGAATACCAGCTCATGACCCCGTCGGGTGATGCTCCGGCAACGCCGGCCGGCTTCGCTGTTTCTCCGTCGGTCGAGATGGAGCGCCTCGCCCTCTCCTGGACGGCCAACACCGAGTCGGACCTCGCCGGCTACAACCTGTATCGTGCGGAAAGCAGTGCAGGCCCCTTCGCGCGGGTCAACGCCAACCCGATCACATCGGCCAGCTACCGCGACGACGGCCTGAAGATCGGCGTCAAGTATTACTACTACGTGAAGGCCGTCGACACGGCCCGCAACGAAAGCGCGCCGTCGCAGACCCTCTCGATGGTCACCACCGGCACGCTCTCGGAAAACCGCACCTGGCTGAGGGCCGAAAGCCCCTACGTCATCACCGGCGACATCCGCGTTCATGGCGGGGCTCAGCTGACGATCGAGCCCGGCGTCGAAGTGAAGTTCACCCAGCACGACTCGCTGCCCGATTCGAACGGCGCGACCATGACCGAGCTGATCGTCCAGGGCGCGCTGTATGCCGTCGGCACGACCGACGCGAAGGTCGTCTTCACCTCGGCCGAGACGTTCCCCTCGAAGGGCAACTGGGGCGGTCTGCGGTTCCTCTCGACGAACGACCCGAACAACCAGATGAAGTTCGCGACCGTGATGTTCGCCGACACCGGCATCCGGAGCGAGGGCTCGACTCCCGCGATCGAAAACTCCGAGTTCGGCCTCTGCGTCGTCGGCCTCGACCTGGGCCTCTCGACGGCGTTGAATATCAAATACAATATCATTCGCGACTGCAACATCGGCCTCGTCTCGGCCAACTCGAACATCCGCAACAATCTCTTCATCGACGACCAGGTCGCCGCCAGCACGCTCGGCGCCGATGTATTCGAGTTCAACACGGTCGACTGTCTGGTCGGCCTCGAGATCCCCTTCGGAACGCCGACGATCAAGAACAACATCTTCGCCTACACCGGAAGCGGCCGCGCGCTCTACGGCATCAACCAGACCCAGACGACCGCCACTCCCTCGATCTCGTTCAACGATATCAACAACTATGCATTCCCGACGAACGGACTGACCGTCGCGACGGGAACCGGCAATATCGAGCTCGACCCCCTGTTCATCGGCGGCATGCCTTTCGACTACCACCTCCAGACCACGGCCGACGGCTACGCCTCGGATTCCCCCTGTCTCACCTCCGGCGAAAACGGTGTCCAGATGGGCCGCTACGGCGAATAACCTGCTGCACGGGCTCCCCTTTTCCCTTCGATTTTCGCAAGTTCGTATGCATGCGGAACTTTCGTCAAGGTGACTTTTCCCACTCCCGGCTTTCTCGCATTGATGAGCTCATTCAACGCATCTTGGCCCAAAAAGCGCTCTTGGGGACAGGTCAGGCCGGCAAGGCCGGGCAAGCTCGACATGAGATTCTCAGCTGAATTCATGAACGTTCCTCGCCTCTCAGGCGCGCCAAAATCAGTCCCCAGAGCAGGAGATGCGGTAGCCCATCAGGAACGCCACGTCGAAATCGACAGAGACGACAAGCTCGTCACCGCGCTGGAGGGATTCTGCTCCCCGCGGCGCTCCAAATATGATCGATCCAGCCGGCCCGATGTTGTACCGAATGAGGGCCGGGAAATCTCGACCGGGCACGGTGCGATTGCGCAGCCGGACAGATAACTCGGCACGGCCGGTCCGACCGAATCCGCCATCCTTGTTTTTCGTCATGGTCGTAACATCGAGATCCCCGATAGCCAGCTCACCCATGATCAGACGGCCTTTTTCGGGAAGGGGGATGATCAGCCTGCCAAGCCCGTCACGCCGCCCCGGAGCAGGAGGATCGATCGTCATCGGAAACGAGTGCCCAGACGGAAGAGCGGCGATGGCCGCCACCCTGGACCTGTATCCCGGCCCAAGCGGAATGGCCGCGGGATAGCGTCCTTCGAGCCGCTCTCCCCCGCCCTGCAAAGCCACCATGACTTTGTTTTCGGGATCCGGAAAAACCGTTTCGGGGGTGAAAATGTGCTCGAAAGAGTCGACGCCGGAACGCTCGGGATAGTAACTCACCTGGAATTCATGAATCCGCGCTTCCGATCTGACCGGATCGCCCTTGGAAACGTTGGTGATGCGCGCTTTGTCGGCCAGGATCCGGCCAAAGGCGCGAAGGCAGCTGTGCAGAGTTTCATCTTCGGGATTATCGGCCGGACGCGCTTCGGCAAACTTGTCGGAACCCCACCGGTCAGCCCATCGTATCCACTGGCCACTCTTCGCGTCATGAATCTCGACCCGGACATATGCCGGATTCTGATCCCAGGTATCCATCGAACTCTCGCCCCCGGGAAGAAGTTCAGGATCTTTTCTATGTTTGAGCGCCAGAGACCCAATCCATGGATATGCAACTTTGGGAAGCTCGAACACGAAACTGTGTCCGGGGGCAAGAGACAATCCACGAGCGGAATCGAGCCGATAGCACCAGGTCAGACCATTCAACTGCCTGGCCTTGGATAGATCGAACATCCTGTCCGTCACGCCGCGTGATCCGGAATGCAAAAACACCAGCTGCATTTCGTGAATCCGGATGGGCGCCGCAGGGCAACTCCCATTCGACTGATTGGCGACGAGAACGCCATCGATTCCCCGATTTCCCACTCGCTCGTTGAATCCGAGATAGGAACTCCAGTTGAGTTGGTCCGGTGAGGCATATGGAACCGCCTTGAGCGCCCCGAACTGGTCACTCCAGGTGACCCACTCGTCCGTCCCGTGGATACGCGCCCGCAGGCTCATCCATGCCGGTTTTCCCGTGCCCGCCTCCCTCGCAGAATGCCCGTCTTCCTTTCTATTTCGAACCGTCACATACTGCAGGATTCTATGAGAAAACCGACGCGGCAACGGGCACCACATGGTGCCGTTGCTTCCCAGCAAGGCGCCTTCGCTGGCAACACTCCTGAAGGAAACGGTATCGGCATCGGGAAAGGTCACGAGGGGCATACCGGCTTGCCCCTCGCCGGTCAACCGGATGCTCGATTCAGTTGACGCTCCCGCGGAAAACAGCGGCCACACCGTGAAAGCAAAGAAAAGGAAGACCTTCATCGAGCGGCAACATTTCATTTTGGTTTATCTCCCTTTTTCCAAGAGTGTCCGCCCTCGTCTGCCCTCCCGGCCATCTGAGCCAAAAATGTCGATTGGCATAAGAAAAGCCTTACGCATTCAGCGCTGACGTCAGCGCCGCGCGACAATACTGAGAAAAGCCAGTTTTGCGACCGACGGGACAGATGCAGTTTTCGGACCAGAGACACCCGAGAAATCGCTGATAAGCAGGACTTGAAGGGAAATGGAGAGAAAATTATCCGCTTACCGAGGTTGGGAAATGGATGTCAGGCTTCGGAAGGCTTGTCGGGAGAGGGCTTTTTGCTGTCGTCGGGGGATCCGCCGCCGTTCCCGTCACCGTCGTCTTCGCCCTCGGGCTCGCCCCCCTCGGGGTTTTCGACGAGCTCGCCCTGTTCTAGGGCGCGAATCCACCAGTTGATCAGCTCGCCATTTTCCTTCAGGAACTGCTTGAAGCTGACCTTCTGGCCATCTTCGCACTCCTCGCGATACTGGTCGGTGACGAACTGGGTGAGCGGCTCCATCACGACGGGATCGAGAAACACGCCGGCTCCGACGAGGAATCGCATGTCGCCAAGGCGGAGAACGCGGGTGTAGAGGATGCTGTCCTTGGTGATGCCCTCCGCCGAGCCGGCGGATTCGAACACCTCGAAATCCTCGCCCAGGAACACGTCTCGTAGGCTGATCGAGCGGCCGGGGGTGATGTCCTTCACCTGGAGCAGCGTGAGATGCGTTTCCTTCAACGCCTTGCAGATCTGTGTTTCCTGTAACGTCAGATCGTCGGAATATCGGCTGAGGAACTCGTCGATGAGCACGTTTCCGGCCGCGTCGGCGTCGTCGAGCAGGAACCACGACATGAAGAGGAACTCTTCCGTCGGGTTGAACTCGTATTCCTCGCCCTCGGCCATGTTGTAGAACACTTCGAGCGCTTCGCCGAGCGCCTCCTGGAACTCGTCTTCGAGCGTGAAGGCCATCAGCTTCGCGAACAGGTCGCCGAACATGTTTTTCAGGGCGTCGATCTGGGGTTCCATGAATACCTTTCCTTTTGCGATGTCACATCCTACCCCGCCCCGTCCGCGAAATCAAGCCGTCAGGCGGTGCAAACACATCGTTTCACGACAATCACAGCATCTCAGCGATACAAAGACACGGAAGCCCGAAAAGAACGATCCACAGATTTCGCAGATGACGCAGATTTTTTTATTTCTTACAAAATATCATCCGTGTCATCTGCGGATTTCTTTTTTTCGGAACGGAGCATCGGGGAAGCCGACTATCGGCGTTTGAGACGGCGCAGGATCATGGAGAAGCCTTCGTCTGCCTCGCGGTGGCGGAGAAGCTTCGCGGTGACGACGAGGACGACTCCGCCTGCCAGCCCTGCCGCCGTGAGTGAAACAAGGCCCGCCGCAACGGCCGGGATTCGCGGCAGCCCGCCGATGCCGGCCCGAAGCGCCCCGAACACCGGGGCCTCCACCCACCACATCGCGCCCGCCATTGCCATGCCGGCCAGGAAGGTGCGCGCAAGCGAGCCGGCCACGCCAAATCTTCCGAAGCCGCCCATCCGCCCGTTCAACACGAGATAAAGGATCAGCGCATTGACGCCCGAACCGACGGAGGTCCCCAGCGCAAGACCCCAGTATCCGCACGGCCCGACCAGTGCGAGGTTGGCTCCGATGCAGACAACGACGGAGGCAAAGCTCGCCTTCACGGGAACCGAAGTGTCTCCGAGCGCATAAAAAGCGGGGCCCAGGACCTTGATGAGCGAAAAGAAAATCAGGCCGGCCGCATACGCCTGAAGCGCAACGGCCGTCGCGGCCGTATCCGCCGCCGTGAATCTGCCGTGTTCGAAAAGAAGGCGTATGACAGGAACGGAAAGAGCCGCCAGCCCCATGGCCGCCACGATATTGATGAAACTCGTCAGTTTGATCGAATTCGCCAGTGTATCGGCCATCGCCTCGCGGTCGTTCGCGGCCGCCTGTCGGGAGATGACCGGCAGGGTCGCCTGCGCGATCGCGACCCCGAACAGGCCGAGCGGCAACTGCATCAGCCGGAATGCATAACTGAGCCAGGAAACGGCACCGTCGCCCTGTGAAGTCGCGAGCATCGTGCTAATCGCCACGTTCACCTGCGTCGCCGCGAGGCCGATCGTGCCCGGCAGCATCAGCGCGACAATCCGCTTCATCCCGGAATCCCCGGGCTGAAACTCCCACCCGAAGCTGAACCCAGCCCGGCGCAACGCCGGCCATTGCGCCGCCAGCTGGAGGAAGCCGCCGAGCATCGCTCCGACGGCCATTCCCTCGATGGGACGCCGACCGAGGGTTTCGAAGAAGGGACAGAGCGTGAACCCGGCGACGATCATCGCGATATTCAGGAACACCGGCGCAACAGCCGGAATGAAAAACTCCCCGAGGGAATTGAGAACGCCCATGACCATGGCTGCCAACGAGATGACCAGCAGGAAGGGGAACATGATCCGCGTCATGCTCACCGTCACCTCGAACTTCGCCGGGTCTGACGCGAACTCGGGGGCCATGATCTTCACCAGAGCCGGCGACACTGCGATTCCCAGCGCCGTTATCGCCCCCACGACGAGAACGAGCATCGTCAGCGTGATGCTAGTCAGCCGAAACGCCCGCTCACGCCCCTCTTTCGCCATGACCGCGTTGAACGTCGGCACGAACGCCGCGCTCATCGCGCCCTCGGCGAACAGGTCGCGCAGCAGGTTGGGGATCCGGAAGGCGACGTTGAACGCGTCGGTCCAGGCACCGGCGCCGAAAAAATACGCAAAACTCTGTTCCCGGACAAGGCCGGCTATGCGGCTGAAGAACGTCGCCACGCCCATGACGGCGGCCGAGTGCATGATGCCGCCGCCGGCGG
>MWAR01000168.1 GCA_002068715.1 bacterium ADurb.Bin374 | reverse complement strand
GAGCCACTACTTCGCGCCGGAGTGTGCCTACGCCACCGGCAAAGACGGCGAGGGCATCCGTGAGTTCAAGCAGATGGTGAACGGGCTTCACAAGGCCGGAATCGCCGTCATCATGGACGTGGTCTACAATCACACGGCGGAAGGCAATGAGAAGGGAATTCCCTTCCTGTTCAAGGGCCTCGACAATCCCGGCTATTACCGGCTTTGCGACGACAAGCGGTTCTACTGGAACGGCACCGGTTGCGGCAACGAGTTCCGCTCCGAGAATCCGATGACGCGCAAATATATTCTCGACAGCCTCAAATACTGGATGCGCGAGTATCACGTCGACGGCTTCCGGTTCGATCTCGGCACGATTCTCGACAAGGAAACGATGTCGGCGATTCTCGACGAGCTTCCCGCCTCGGCAATCATCGTTGCCGAGCCCTGGGCCGCCGATTGGAAGCGGAACCAGTGGGGCAAAAGCGACTTCCGCAACACGAAACTCGGCAAGTGGAACGACGATTTCCGCGAGCAGATCCGCAACTTCATCAGCGGAAACGGCGATCGCAACTCGGTCATGACCGTGCTCGCCGGCACCTGCTTCTGGTGGACCGCGAAGCCCACCGAGAGTGTGAATTACATCGAGTGCCACGACGGTGCGGCTCTTTCAGACCTGCTGAAAATGGACAAAGACCGCTTCCGGCTCGGCGCCGTTGCCCTGCTGACCGCCCAGGGAATGCCCATGATCCACGAAGGCCAAGAGTTCATGCGCTCCAAGAAGGGCAACGACAACTCCTACGACCAGGACAACGAGATCAACTGGCTGAACTGGAACGACAAGACTAAAAACGCTGACATCTACGAGTTCTATAAGGGCCTGATCGGTCTGCGAATGAAATACGAGAACTTCCGCCACCCCGTCGCCCTCAACAGCCAGAACGTCGAGTGGCTTCAGCCCGCCAACAACCGCGGCCTCGGCTATCTGCTGAAGGGCCGCACCGACCTGCTGGTGTTGTTCAACACCGACCCCGCCGAATGGATCACCTTCAACCTCCCAGGCGCCGAAGACTGGACCGTCATCTGCGACGGCGAGAAGGTGAACGACAAGGGCTTCTACACCGCCAAGGGCACTTACAACGTCCCCTCCCGCAAGGCCATCATCCTCAAAAAAGCCCGCTGAATCTTCCGCCCTGGTGATCGACGCCGGCCGGTATCCTCGAGATGCCGGCCGGCACGGTATCTGAGCAGGTGAGACGTGCTTGCATCCGCCCTGGCGATGTAGTACGGTGTTTGCATATGGATACGAAGAGATGTTGGAATTCGAGACGCGGTCAGGGACTGTTTCTCCTCCTGCTGATTCTTGTCGGAGGGATTGCGATCTGGTTCGGGTATGAGCGATACCAGGAACGATATTATATCAACCTCTTTGATGGGGAGATGGTCAGGTATATCGATGTTCCGCCGTTTGGGGTCAGGCTGACCCCGGCCGATGACGAGCTGCGGGGTTATGCCGAGCTTCGGCTCGAGGCGGCGCCGGAGCAGGCGTGCAATTTCTTCGGCGCCATCGCGGCGCGGCGCGGGTTCATCTTCCGCAGGAATGACGACACAATCGAGATCGAAGTGCGGCCGTCGTATCTCGTGAAGGGCACCATCAAGGAAGACCGGCTCACCCTGAACTGGAAGCCGATTCTCGACGGTGCCCGGCTGAGGCGCAAGGCGAAACTCGAAGCCGCGGGCCGGCTTCCGAAGGACGAAGTTGCCTCATCCACGGTCGGAAAATAACCGATTCCGCACATTCTCACCGAAACGTACCTCGCCCGGCACTCCCGGGCTGCCATTCGGCGAGGTATATCTGAAGTCGCCTTTTCCTTCAGAGAACGAGATGGCATTCTTCAGGAACGGCTGATGACGCCTGCCGGCGGAATTCCAACCGGGCGCGCCATGGTCCCGGGGGTTATTCGACGACGCGCGAGGAGCAGAATTTGTCCCAAAGGGTCTGCTTGTCTCCGATGAAAATGGCCAGTCCGCCGACCCCGAAGGGGAGCAGCGTGAAGACGAAAATCGCGGCCCGTTTGAGCGCCTCGAGGAGGGTCGGCGGGCGGCCGTCGGCCATCATGACGGCGGAGTGGCCGGCGATCTGGCCGGGAGATGCGCTTTTCAGATGCCAGAATATTGCGAAGTATAGAATATACAGGACGATCGGCACCCGGATGTTGAAATCGACGATCCATTCGAGCGAGCCCTGGGTGCGTCTGTATTCCCCGGTCTCGGAATCGTAGACATACAGGCTCGATGAATTGCCCTTCAACTTGTAGATGGCGTTCGAATCGAGCGATCTGGAGCCATACACGAGGCTTTGCACGGGCCACCAGGCGACCCGGAGAACGGTGGTGAGAACGGCCAGGATCACGAGATCGATGAGGAAACATTTCATCCGCACAGCCAGGGAAGCATCGGAGAGCGTGCGGCCTTTTCCCTGTTCGATCACAGTTTTCTGGCCGAATGTCTGGACGAGTTTCGTCTGGACCTGGCCGATATTCTGGCCGATCTGCTTCTGCATCTTGCCGAGATTGTCGCCCCAGTTCTTTTCCTGGAGGAACTTCACGATCGATTTCTGCCATTCCGCCGTTGAAACGGCGATGCCTGACGATTCGGTGCGACCCGCCACGACTTTCTCGACCAGTTCGAGCAGGTGCGTCGGCAGGGTCGTGAGTTTCTGCTTCTCGAGCGGCACGGAATAGACCGTGACCGGGTTCGGTATGCCCTTCAGGGTTTGCGGGCCGAGCTTCTCGACGGCGATCTCGTTTTTATCCATCAGCATATAGGTGATCTCGCTGATGCCGATCGAGCCGCCAGGGAAGCAGGGGAGACCTTCGATACGGGCCGTCACGTTCACTGCGTCGCCGAAAATGTCGTTTCCCTCGATCGAGACGTCGCCGGAATGGACGACGACGCGGAGGTTGAGCTTCTGGCTCTCATCTTTCTGACGATGGTTGTATTCTCTGAGCAACAACTGGATGATGATGGCGCAGATGACGGCGTCGGTCGCGCTGACGAACGTGCAGAGAAAAGCGTCTCCGATCGATTTGATGATCGTCCCACCGTAAAACTCGATAACGGGGACCATCAGCTGGTTGTGTCGCCTGATCAGGGCGATGATCTCGTTGCGGGAACT
>MWAR01000167.1 GCA_002068715.1 bacterium ADurb.Bin374 | reverse complement strand
GTGCCGGCCGTCCATGCTCCAGGCGACCCTGCTCGAGAAACTCGCTGCCGATTACGAGGGGAAAGCGACGATCGGAACGGTCGACGTCGACACCGACGAAGCCCTCGCAGACCGGTTCGAGGTCCGGACGCTCCCAGGCGTTCTGCTGTTCGCCCGCGGCGAACTCATCGAAGCCCTTCCCGGCTACCAGCCCGAGGATTTTCTGCGCGCCTGCATCGAACAGCTTCTCCAGCCGCCCGAGGCCTGAGCCAGACAGAATTTTCCCCTCCCGGCTCACCCTTCCCCGTCATCGGTAGCGGTTGCCGCGGGCCCGGCTTCACGCACCCGGCTGATCGAGACAGCCTTTCCGTCGGAACCGATGTCGATCACGACGCCCTCGAGAACGACATCGCCGAAGGCAGGCCGGAATTTGTCGCTGAACCCCCGACAGAACCGGTCGATCACCAGCTGCCTGTCGACGCCGAGCACGCCGTCGCGCGGTCCCGTCATACCGAGATCCGTGATATACGCCGTGCCGCCGGGCAGGACCCGCTCGTCCGCGGTCTGAACGTGGGTGTGCGACCCGACGACGGCCGTCGCTCGCCCATCGAGATACCAGCCCAGGGCGATTTTCTCGGACGTGGCTTCGGCATGAATATCGACGAGTACAGGAATCCGCGGCGGCAGTTGTTTCAGCAGCCTGTCAGCCGTCCGAAACGGGCAATCTCCTGGCTCCATGAACACGCGCCCCGCGAGATTGATGACGCCCAGCGCCAGCGGCGTGCCTGCCCCCAGGACGGTCCACCCCTTCCCGGGCAGGGCATCGCCACCCAGATTGTGCGGCCGAAGCACCGTTCCGTCGTCGCCCTTCAGGAGGTCGATCCAGTCGGGCCGGGCGAAGATGTGGTTGCCGCTCGTCAGCAGGTCGATCCCCGCCGCCAGGAGGCCGTTTCTGTGACGCGCGGAAAGTCCGGCGCCGGCCGTCGCATTCTCGCCATTCGCGATGACCCAGTCCGCTCCCCAGCGTGTCCGCAATTCGCCGGCCAGTTCGCATGCGGCACGACGCCCCGGTTTTCCATATATATCACCAAGTATAAGAATTCGCATCGAACCTCACTGGTCTCTTTTCATCATGCCATCGACCGGCTTCAGGCGGGATCGGGCCTTGTCGGAAGAAAACGGCGCCGGGGAACGGTTTTCCGCTTCCCGGCGCCGACCGATGAGGCAATTCCCGTCAGTGCGCGACTTCCACGCTGCGCACCTCGCGGATGAGGACCACTTTGACCTGTCCGGGGTATTCGAGATCGCTCTCGATCTTTTTCGTGATGTCCCGGCACAGTTTGGGCGCCGCACCGTCGTCGACCCTCTCGGGGTTGACAATGATGCGGATCTCGCGACCGGCCTGGATGGCATACGCCGAGCTGACGCCGTCGAAGCCCTTCGCGATCGCCTCGAGGTTTTCGAGGCGCTTCACATAGGCATCGAGCGACTCGTTGCGGGCGCCGCGGCGGGAGGCCGAGATGGCATCGGCGGCGGCGACGAGCACGGCCTCGACGGACTCGAACGGCTGGTCCTCGTGGTGGGCACCGATCGCATTGACAACCTTGGGCGATTCCTGGAACTTGCGGGCGAAGTCGGCGCCGAGCGAGGCGTGGTTTCCCTCGTCGCTCTCGATGACCTTGCCGATGTCATGCAGCAGGCCGGCCCGCTTCGCGAGCGGGATATTCGCGCCGATCTCGGCGGCCAGGTTGCTGGCCAGATGCGCCACTTCGATCGAGTGCTGAAGCACATTCTGACCGTAGGAGGTACGATAGTTCAGTCGGCCGACGATCTCGACCAGTTCGGGTTGCAGGGCGGGAATGCCAAGAGCGAGCATCGCCTGTTCGCCGGCTTCTTTGATCCGGAGCTGAATTTCCTTCTTCGCCTTCTCGTACATCTCCTCGATCTTCGCGGGGTGGATGCGGCCGTCGAGCGTGAGCATCTCGAGGGTGACGCGCGCCGTTTCCCGCTTGATCGGGTCGAATCCCGAGAGGACGACGGCTTCGGGGGTGTCATCGATGATGACGTCAACGCCGGTGATGTTCTCGAAGGTACGGATGTTGCGGCCTTCGCGGCCGATGATGCGCCCCTTCATTTCCTCGCTCGGAAGCTCGACGACCGAGACGATCGGGTCGACGGTATGATCGGTCGCGCATCGTTGTATAGCGCTGGCTATAACTTCTCGCGATTTCTTGTCGGCAGTTTCCTTGATCCGCTGTTCGGCATCCTTGATCTTGACGGCGATGTCATACTGGAGGTCTTCCTCGACCTTTTTCAGCAGCTGCTCGCGCGCCTGCTCGGGGCTGAGTCCCGCGACCCGCTCGAGTTCACGGCGCTGGGCTTCGATCATCTTGTCGATCTCCTGGCGCTGGGTATCGAGCGTCTGTTCCCGCTGCCGGAATTCGTCGCTGCGCTTTTCGAGAAGATCGGCCTTGGCGTCGACCTTCTCCATTTTGCCGAGAAGCTGTGCTTCGAGCTTGTCGAGCTCGTGCTTACGCTTCTTCGCTTCCTTTTCGGTGTTTTTTCGGAGCAGAAGCTCCTTTTCCTTGATCTCCCTGGCCCGTTTCTGAGCCTGTTCTAGTTCGGTCTGCGCGGCGGTCTTGGCGTCGTCGAGAATCTTTTTTCCGTCCGTCTGCGCTTTCGCCAGAAGCTCTTCGTCCTGGCGACGGCGCATCATGCCGGAAATGAGATATCCCACGAAGCCCGCCACCACCGTCAAGATGACATACGTTATGGCATTTGACATGGCAGGTCTTCGAGAACCTCCTGAATTTTTGGTTGTTGAAGCGGGCAACAGTTTCAATCCGCTTCTTGTGATCTGATCAATCATTCGATTTCAGCCGTGTCGGGTTTTGTTTCTGGAACAGTCCGGCTCCCCGGGGAGCCGGACTGCGCGGTGTCGATTACAGCTTGTCGGCGAATTCCTGGATTGGATGCGCTTTTTTCAGATCGGCGACATACTGTTCGAGGGCCGCCTTCTGCTTTTCGGGGAGCAGCTGGTCGCGGATCTGCTCTTTCACTTCATCGAGGGGCTTGGAACCGGCCGCGCGCCGCTCGTCAACACGAATGACGTGCCAGCCGAACTGGGTCTTGACCGGTCCGACGATTTTGCCGATCTCGGCCTTGTTCACGGCCTCGTCGAATTCGGGAACCATCTGGCCCTTGCCGAAGAAACCGAGGTCTCCGCCGTCCTTGCCGGACGGGCATTTCGACTCGGTGCCGGCGATCTCTTCGAATTTCGCGCCCTTCGCGAGCTGATCGATGATGCCCTTGGCCTTGTCCTCGGCGTCGACCAGGATGTGATGGGCGCGGGACTGTTCAGGCGTCGAGAACTGGGCGAGGTTCTTCTCGTAGAAGCTCTTGACCTCGTCATCGGTGACCTTGATCTTGCCGGCAACCTGCTCTTTCAGGAGCGCGTCGAGGGAAACACGGCGCTTCGCGTTCCGAACGGCGTCGGGATACTGTTTTTCAAGCTCGGCGCGGTTTTTCTGAACATACCGCTTCACGAGCTCACGGTAACAGAACTGCTTGACAAAATCGTTGAGCCCATCGCCTTCGAGAAGCTGGGGGCGGATGAACGGCGGAATGCGCTCCAGATCGGGGGCGATCGCAGAAACTTTGATTGCCTCGTCGCCGATTGTGCAGAGGGTCTTCTCGAGATCGGCCGGCTTCATCTCAGCCTGGCGGAGGACCGCCACGCCATCGGATGCCACGACGAGTTTGTATTCCTTTTCCATTTCGCCGAGGCGGGACTCGTAGGCTTCCCGTCTCTTCGAGTCGGTGAGTTCACGTTTGATCTGGGCGGTGACATCGGTAAGCGACTTGGCCTGGCCGTCCTGCTTTTCCGAGTATTTCACGAGCAGCCAGCTGCCATCGTCACTCTTGACGGGCTCGGAAAGCTGGTTTTCCTTCAGCGTCGCGAGGGCCTGGGCGATGACGGGGGAAACCTCACCGAGCGTGACAAAGCCGCGATCGCCGCCGCTGTCCTTCGATGTATCGGTGGAAGAGGCCTTCGCGATGTCGGCAAACGACTTGCCGCCGTCGATGTCGCCCTTCAGTTTTTTCGCCGTCGTTTCATCGGCGACGCTGATCTGGTGCAGATGGAACTTGGCCGGATCGACGAACTGGTCCTTGTGCTCGTTGTAGAACTTTTCGATATCGG
>MWAR01000166.1 GCA_002068715.1 bacterium ADurb.Bin374 | reverse complement strand
GCGGAAGGCACCCCTCGGGGCGGGATTTGCTGGAATGGGTCGCTGTACCGCGTTTCCGGGACGAAGCTCATCCAGATCGCAGCGGATGGGACCTATGTCGTCATTGGCGACGTCGGGGCCGGCGGGCGGTGCACGCTCACCTATTCGTTTGACGAGCTCGCAATCGCCTCCGGCGGAAACCTCTGGTACTGGGACGGCGCGCTCCTCCAACAGGTGGTTGACCCCGACCTCGGGACGTGCCTTTCGGTTATTTGGGTTGACGGATATTTCGTCTCGACCGATGGGGAGTACCTGGTCGTTACGGAACTGGGGGCGCCCCTGAGCGTTGACCCGATGAAATACGGCTCGTCGGAAATCGATCCCGACCCGATAGTCGCGGTGCTCAAGCTCCGAAACGAGGTCGTCGCCGTCAACCGGTACACCATCGAGTTTTTCAACAATGTCGGCGGGGACCTGTTCCCGTTCCAGCGCATCGAAGGGGCGCAGATTCAGAAGGGCGCCATCGGAACACATGCCGCATGTATCTACGCGGACACGGTGGCGTTTCTCGGCGGCGGCCGAAGTGACGCGCCCGGGATTTATCTCGGGGTGAATGGCTCGGTGCAGAAGATCAGCACGTACGCGATTGACGCGCTCCTCGCCCGGCAGACCGAAGCCGCCCTGACGACGGCGGTCCTCGAGGTCCACGAATTCCAGGCGCATTCTCATCTGTGGGTGCGCCTCCTTGACCGGACGCTCGTCTATGACATCGACTCGTCCAAGGCCGCCGGGACGCCGGTGTGGTTTCAGCTGACGACCGCGAAGCTCGGATTCGATACCTACCGGGTGGTGGATCCGGTGTGGTGTTATGACCGCTGGAACGTGTGCGATGTGGACAACGGGGACATCGGCGTCATGACGCCGGATTCGGCGCGGGTATTCGGGGAGATTGTCCGCTGGGAATTCGCGACGGCCATGGCATACAACGAAGGCCGCGGGGCGCTATGGAATCAGCTGGAATTGGTGTGCCTCGCCGGGCGCGTTGAGGCGGGAGACAATCCCGTCGTTTCGACAGCCTACACACTTGACGGGGAGACCTGGAGCCAGGAGCGGCCGATTCGTGCCGGAGTGACCGGCGACCGGATGCGGCGCCTCGTGTGGTTTCAGCAGGGCTTCATGCGGAACTGGCGCGTGCAGCGGTTCTGCGGGGACAGCAGAGCGCGTATCTCGGCGGCGCGGCTTGAGGTGCAGCTGGAGGCGCTGGCGGTATGAGCCTGCAATCGAAACTGCAATTGTCGCGAAAACAGCTTTCCGTCATGTGTCACGAGGACCCGGAGGCGATCCGGCAAATGGAGCGGCTTTTCTCCGTCGGGGACCGGCTGGAGGACGACGAGTGGGTTGATATTGACCATCCCATCATCATCCGCACCGTCGCCCCGGGCCAGCCGACTCTCGCCGTTCTGAACGGGAACATCACCATGCCGCAGTGGCAGGTGAACGACTTCCATGTTTGTGAATCACAGGAGTTCGTCCACGGGTGGAAAGAGGGGACCGAGGTGCAGTGGCACATCCACCTGACGACGAACGGCCTGGACGCCACAGACCGATACGTGAAATTCACGCTGGAGTACGGCTACGTGGACGTCGGGGGGGCGTGGGTGTTTCCGGCGCTCCTCACCAGCCCGGAACTTCTCATTCCGGCGAACACCCCGGACCGGACGATGTTTGTTTTCAATCTCGGCTCGTTTACGCCGCTCGGGTTCAAAATCGGCGCTCACGCGGTGGCGCGGCTCATGAGAATCGCGGCGGTCGGGGCCGCCCCGACGAATAACCCGTTTGTGGCGATGTTGCAGATGCATATCCAGGTGAACACCCTGGGAAGCCGGACTGTTTCGGCAAAGTAGGAGGTTTATATATGGCGATTCCTTTACTCGGTGCGGCTCTTGCCGGCGGCGGCGCTTCCCTTCTCTCCGGGCTCATCGGCGGCGGAGCTCAGGCGTCGGCGGCCCGAAAACAGGCCCGAGCCTTGCAGCGGAATCTCGGCCCCTTCGCGCAGGCCGGCCAGGCCGCGCTCGGCGATTGGAGCACGCTCATGGGCCTCGGCGACCCCGAGGAACAGGCTGCGATGATTGCCGAAATAGCAGGTGGGCCGGAAATGCAGGCGCTCATCGAACAGGGCGAGAACGCCATGCTCCAGAACGCCGCGGCGACCGGCGGCCTCCGAGGCGGAAACCTCCAGGGGGCGCTCGCAAAGTTTCGACCGCAGGTGCTTTCCCAGCTCATCAATCAGCGCATGGCGCAGCTCGGCGGGCTTGCGGGCATGGGCCAGCAGGCGGCGACAACGCTCGGGACCGGGCTCGGGAGCGCCGGAGCGGCCGGGGCTCTCGCGAGGGGCGGCATGTGGAACGCTCTTCCGAATGCGCTCATGGGCGGGCTCGGTCTATATTCCGGGCTCGGCGGAACCTTCGGCGGGCTCGGGGGGTCCGCGGCAGGCGGAGTGGCGGCAGCCGGTGCGGCGAATCCTTTTCAGTACGCCGGACGTGGCGGGACCCTCGTCGGCGGGCGCATGGACGCAAGCGGGGGGTGGTAAATGTCGGACATCATGAATTTCCAGTTTCAGAATCCGATGCAGACTTTTCTCGCCATGTCTCAATTCGGGACCGGTCTCCAGCAGCAGCGTGAGCAGGGCGTCACGGCGCGGATAAACGCGATGATGCTGGAGAAGAAGCTCGAAGCGGAAAAGGCGGCTGCGGAACAGGCGGCCGTCCAGCAGGAAAAAATTAACGAGCTCATGGGCCGACTGCGGAAGCCCGGCGCGACGCGGAACGACTACCTCGAACTCGCGATGTTCCTCCCGAAAGACCAGGCGAAGGCGATTCAGGACAGCGTCGCCGGGATGCGGGAGGAAGAGCAGGCGGCGGCCCTCCGGGAAAGCGCGGAGATTTTTTCCGCTTTCAAGGCGGGCCGCTCCGACCTAGCCGCGCAGATGATCCGGCGACAGGCCGACGCGGAACGCTCGGCGGGGAATGAACAGGGAGCCGCGCTCGCCGAGGAATGGGTGAAGATGATCGATAGCGGGGAAGACGGCGCGAAAGCGGTGGAAGCGATGTTCGGTTTCCAGATCGCGCAGATGCCCGGCGGCGACAAGGTCATGGACGGGATCACAAAACTGGAACAGGAACGCAGGACGGCGAT
>MWAR01000165.1 GCA_002068715.1 bacterium ADurb.Bin374 | reverse complement strand
CCAACATGGGCCTCTCCTGTGGGAATCCCGCCGTGATCGCGGCACTGAAGCCAGGAGAAACGGTTCTCGACCTGGGAAGCGGCGGCGGTTTCGACGTGTTCGTGGCGGGCCGCAGGGTGGGGGAGAAAGGCCGTGCCATCGGCATCGACATGACCCCCGAGATGCTCGCGAAGGCCAGAAAAAATATTACATCATATACAAAAAACACCGGTTTCGCGAATGTCGAGTTCCGGCTCGGCGAAATCGAGCACCTGCCCGTGGCCGACGCGTCGGTCGACGTCGTGATCTCCAACTGCGTGCTGAACCTTTCCCCCGACAAGTCGCAGGTGTGGCGCGACATCGCACGTGTCCTCCGGCCGGGCGGCCGCGCCGCGATATCCGACATCGCCCTCGTTCAGCCGCTTCCCGAATCCCTCGCGCACTCCATCGCCGCCCTCGTCGGCTGTGTCGCCGGGGCTGTCGAGATTCGCGAAACCGAGCGGTGGATCCGCGAGGCCGGTCTCGAGACCGTCGAGATCGTTCGAAAGCCCGAAGCGATCGGCGCGATGACGGACGGCAACGATCCGCTGTTCCGCGAAGTCCTTGCCGCCCTGCCTGCCGGTTCGACGCTCACGGATTACGTGACCAGCGTCGCGATTACGGCCCGAAAGCCGGTCTGAAAAAGCGATGAACGGGTTTCCGCTTCCGATCCGCGGGCTGGGGGAAGGGCTCCATCCCTTTCTGTCCATTCTGCCGGGAGCGCTGGACAGCCCGGCCCTGGAATTGGTCGGCACGGATCGGATTCCCGGCGCGACAGTCCTGGAGCGCGCGAGAGTGAGCCTCGTGGCGGAAGATGGCTATTGCTGGATCGACGATAGGGTTCCCTGCATCGTCCTCACGCTCGATCATTACACATCCGGAAGCGATCTCGATCTGTATCTCGACCTGCTCCATGAGGCGACCCATATCCGACAGGTGATGGAAGGGCGTGATGTCTGGGACGAGGCCGTCCCGTATCACCGGCGGCTCACCGAGATCGAAGGCTATGCCGTCGCCGTTTCCGAGTGCCGCCGACTGGGTCTCGATGCACGGGGAATTCGCGCGCATTGTGAAAATCCATGGATGACCGCTTCCCAGGTGACGGAACTGCTGGCCGGCATCGATGCATTCATGTCCGAACGGGTTCGTACGCGCGAGCGCAAACGGGAACACCTGCCGCGTGGGAAGTAAATAATATTCTGCAAGACATATAATTCAGGACGATTGTCTGAAACGAGAGGGAGGTCGCGGATGAGCGGGTTCATCGAAATCACCTATGACAAATTCATCTTTCGTGTGAACAAGGATTGTCTGTATTCGAAGGAAGGCTTCTGGGCCCACATAGAGGGGCGGACAGCCACGGTCGGCGTGGCGGATTTCAAGCAGAAAACGATGGGGGACGTGGCGTTCCTCCAGACGGTGGATCCGGGAACGGTCGTGCGACAGGGCGCCCCGGCCGGGGTGATCGAGACCATCAAAACGACATCCGACATTCTCTCGCCGGTGTCGGGCAGGGTGACGGAAATCAATCCGAACATGCAGGACAGCCCGCACCTGATCAATCAGGACCCTCACGGTGCCGGCTGGATCTATCGCATCGAACTGGCCGACCCCAAGGCTGATGCGCAGGGGCTGCTCGAGGCGGAAGCATACTGCGAAATCATGAAGGAACACCTCTCCAGGGAAGCAGGAAAGAAGAATGGATAAGACGGGAAAAGTGGTCATACTGCCCTGCAGCGGTATTGGCAAGCCTACGGGGGCGTTGGCCCGGGAGATTGCCTACGAACTCGCGGAGCGCGCCCGGCCGGAAAAGACTGCGATGACATGCCTTCCGCTCCTGGTGATCGGCGATACCGACGCTCTGAAGCTCGTCAGGGAGAATCCCGTCATCACGATCGACGGCTGCGCGCTCGAATGCGCCAGAAAAAGCCTCGAGGCGGCCGGAGCGAAACCGGCTCTCACCTGTCAGTCGGTCAAATTCTTTCTGGCTCACAAAGAGCTCAAGCCGGAAGGGGTGGCCCAGCTGAACGAGGCGGGACGAAAGCTTGCAGGGCTGGCTGCCGATGAGCTGGCGGCGACGGTGGACAGGCTGGCGAACGGGGAGGATGCCTGATGGAGATGCGTGTGAAAGTTGGAATCGTTTCCTGCAGCGGCGAAGAGCGGCCCGAAGGAACGGTCTGCCGCATGGCCTGCCGCAGGCTGCTCGAACAGACGACCGACAAAACCGTGACGATCTGTCTGCCCCTGTTCATCGCAGGCGGCAGGGAAGAGCGGACCTTCGCCTCGAAATACCCCACGATCACGGTGGACGGCTGTGAAAAACGCTGCGCCGCCCGGGCCACGGAAACCCTGTCGGCGAAGCCCCGCATGACGCTGCTCATTCCGGAGATTCTCCGGAAGCGTGGTCTCGCAGTTCCGAGGACGCGCCGGAACTATGGCCCAGAGGAGGAGCCAGTGATCCGCGCGGTCATCGAGGAGCTCGCCGGGGCCGTCGATGAAGTGCTGGCGAAAGCCTGAGCCCGGCGCGCCGAACGTCGGAGAAGAACGATATGGCAACGTATGTAAATAACGTGGAGTGGCGCGGAAACCATCTGGGGTACACCTGGTGCCAGAATGGCGTGGAGATGGAGTTCTCTGCCCCGCCAGACCTTCACGGCCTGCCGAATGTGCTGACCCCCGAGGATGCGTTCATCGCCTCGTCGAACACCTGCTATTTCATGATGGTCCTCTGGGCGGCGGAACGCTTCAAGCTCGAACTGGAAAGCCTGGAGTGCCGTGCCGAGGGCGAGGTCGAAGAGTTCATCGACCGGACGTCGTGGTTCAGGAAAATCACGTTGTATCCCAGAATCGTCGCACGGGGAAAGACAGAAGAATACGTTCGGCGCGCTCTCGACATGGCGCTGAAATACTCCACCATCAACCAGTCTCTCAAGTCCGAGATCGTCATTCAGCCGGAGATCATCATCCGGTAACAGGAGCCAGGAATCATGAGCGAAAGCATCACGCAGAAACTTTCCTTCCTCGACCGATATCTGACCCTCTGGATCTTCACGGCCATGGCGGTCGGCGTCGGCGCCGGCTACTTCATCCCGGGCATCGAAGGATTCATCAACCGTTTCCAGGTCGGCACGACGAATATACCGATTGCTATAGGCCTGATCCTGATGATGTACCCGCCCCTGGCGAAGGTGAAATACGAGGAGCTCGGTGACGTATTCAGGGACACGAAAGTGCTTGCGCTGTCGCTGGTGCAGAACTGGATCATCGGGCCGTTTCTGATGTTCTTCCTCGCGATCGCGTTCCTGCGCGACCAGCCGCAGTACATGACCGGCCTGATCCTGATCGGCCTCGCGCGCTGTATCGCAATGGTCATCGTCTGGAACGACCTCGCGAAGGGCGACACCGAATACTGCGCGGGCCTCGTCGCGTTCAACAGCATCTTCCAGGTGCTGTTCTTCAGCGTCTATGCGTGGTTTTTTATCACCGTCCTGCCGCCGTATTTCGGCCTGCCCGGTCTGGCCGTGAATGTGACGATGGGCCAGATCGCGGAAAGCGTGTTCATCTACCTCGGAATTCCTTTCCTGGCCGGCGTCACGACGCGGTTCCTCCTGGTGAAAACGAAGGGGAAGGAGTGGTACCACGCCGAGTTCATTCCCCGCATCAGCCCGATCACGCTGGTTTCCCTGCTGTTCACGATCGTCGTGATGTTCAGCCTGAAAGGGAACCTGATCGTGCGCATTCCGATGGATGTAGTGCGCATCGCGATCCCCCTGCTGATCTACTTCGTCGTGATGTTCCTCGTCAGCTTCGTGATCGCCGCGAAACTCGGCGCTTCCTACGGGAAAACCGCGACGCTTTCCTTCACTGCGGCCAGCAACAACTTCGAACTCGCAATCGCCGTGGCCGTCGCCGTGTTCACGATCAACCACGGAGCGGCCTTCGCAGCCGTCATCGGCCCCCTCGTCGAAGTACCCGCCCTCATCGGCCTCGTCAACGTCTCATTCTGGCTCCGCGACCGTCTCTTCCCCGATCTGCCGAACGTTTCCTGAAGATACGCCGAACGGCCGGCCCGATCACCCTTTCCGGGGAACGCCGTCGGGCCGGCCGTTCATTCGAACGTTCTCTTCGCCGTGGCCCGGCCTCCCCATACCATCCATCAGGCACCTCCAGTAATATATAGAATTATATATGATATTGTTGACGATGATATATTGCCGGCGCGGTTCGAATCAGCCGCCTTGAAGCGTCCTTTGCGGATGGCGCTTCCATGCTATTTTCATGGGATTGTCGGCACTCACGTAATACCAGCGGATTGATTTCGATCGGGATGGTGTATTACTCTGGAAAGAGACGCCGGACAATTTATCCTTTTTTCGTCGACGCATGCATACACGACATACAACAGGAATTTCACGATGAACGAGCGCAAAGCCTATCTTGCAGGAGGCGGCCTCGCAGGAATCGCTGCGGCTTTCTATCTGCTCAGAGAGGGCGACTTTTCCGGCGAGAACATCACGCTGTTCGAGGCCGCCGACATCGCCGGCGGCAGTCTCGATGCCGCTTTCGAACCGGGGAAAAGCCGGTATTTCATGCGGGGTTTCCGCATGCTCGAAGACAAAGTCTACACCGCGCTGTTCGACATGCTTTCCTCAGTTCCCTCCCTGCAAATGCCCGGTAGAGCCGTGATGGACGAGTTCGTCGAGTTCAACCGGCAGGTCAAAACGTTTTGCAGCGCCCGCCTGCTGGTCAAGGGGAAACCCGTCGATGCGCGACCCTTCAGACTGAGTTTGGGCGATCGGTTCCGGCTTGTCAGGCTGCTTGCACTCGAGGAGCGGCAGATCGAAAGCGTGCCGATCGATGCATATTTCTCGCCAGCCTTTTTCGAGAGCAACTTCTGGATAGAGTTCTGCACGACCTTTTCCTTCCAGCCTTGGCACTCGCTCGAGGAGCTCAAGCGGTATATCCTGCGGTTCATCCAGGACTCCCCCGTGCTCGACACCCAGACTTGCGTCAGGAGCACGAAATATAATCAGTACGATTCCATCGTTCTCCCGGTGAAGACGTGGCTGAAGGAGCGAGGCGTCCGGTTCCGAAAAAACAGCATCGTCTCGGACGTGGCGTTTTCACGCGTCAGCGGAAAGCTGCGGGTCGACGGGCTCACGGTCGCCTCTCCGGGGGGGGAACAGCGGATCGCCGTCGAAGAGGACAGTCTCGTGTTCCTGACGCTGGGATCGATGACCGACCAGTTCTCGATCGGCTCGATGGACCGGCCACCTCACGCGATTCACGTGAGTGCAGCCCCAGCCTGGAATCTCTGGAAACGGATTTCGGATGTCAGCCCGGAGTTCGGACGCCACGCTGTATTCAGCTCCGACCTCGACAAGACGAAATGGGTGTCGTTCACCGTCACGTTCTCCAACTCCCTGTTCTTCGACCACATCGAGCGAATTACCCGCGCGCGTGCAGGCACGGAAGGCCCGATCACCATCAGGGACTCCAACTGGCTGATCTCGTTCGCGCTTCCCAATCAACCACATTTCATAGGCCAGCCCGAACATCTCCAGGTCATCTGGGGATACGGCCTGTATCCCGACAGACCAGGAAATTATGTCCGGAAGAAGATGTCGGAATGCACCGGGCGGGAAATTCTCGTCGAGCTCCTGCACCATTTGAAGATTGATTATATTCTTGATAGTATTCTTCAGGCGGCCGACTGCGTTCCCTGCCTGATGCCCTATATCACGAGCCAGTTCATGCCGCGAAAAGCCGGCGACAGGCCCAAGGTCGTCCCTGACTGTGCTTCCAATTTCGCGTTCATCGGGCAGTATTGCGAGATTCCAGACGACATCGTGTTCACGCTGGAATACTCCGTGAGATCCGCCCAGACGGCGGTTTTCAACTTGCTGAACAGCGGAAAGAGGCCGACGCCGATCTATCCCGGGTGGAAACGCCTGAAAAACATCTTCAACGCGATCCGGACCATTTTCAGATAAATCCGGCGTCGGGTCCGGCTGGACTGCGCCATCCGGGCGCCGCCGGCCCGCTTCCCGCGTCGTTCGGCTTGGAACCGGTATTACGGCGATATCGCCGATTTGTTCGTGGTTCCCGATCGTTTTGTGGTAATATCAACGCTCAGTTTCGTGCTGCTGGACAAACCCCTTGCCTCCTTCCCGGGCTTGTTACCGGCAGAGGCCCTTCCAGAGAGAAACAGCGTTCATGATTTCCGGCAATGTCACCATCGAAGCTCTAGAATACGTGCTCCCCCCTCAGATCCTCACGTCCGACGAGATCGAGGAGGAGATGCGGGGCACCCTGAACCGGTTGAAACTTCCCAGAGGCCTTCTGACGATGCTGACGGGCATCCGCGAACGCAGGGTGTGGTCCGCCGGGGAACGCCCGAGCGATGTGGCCACGATGGCCGCGCAGAAAGTTTTTTCCGCCTCCGGGATCGCCCCCGGGGATATCGGGTGCATCATCAATACCTCGGTCTGCCGGGACTTCATCGAACCTTCCGTGGCATGTCTCGTCCATGGCAACCTGAAACTCCCTTCCTCCTGCATGAACTTCGACGTCGGTAACGCCTGCCTGGGTTTTTCGAATGCCATGCACATCCTGACTCTGATGATCGAAGCCGGGCAGATCCGATACGGCCTGATCGTGAACGGAGAAACCTCGGGAAATGTTGTTTCGGCAACCCTGGACCGCCTCAAAAATCCTGCTGCCACGATCGAAACATTCCAGGAACAATTCGCGACCCTCACGCTAGGGAGCGGGGCGGTAGCCATGATTCTCGGTCCCCGGGACGGGAGCCGCACGAATCACGTGATCAATGGAATGGTGACGCTCTCTGACACCAGATTCAGCCGTATCTGCGTGGGGCAGTCCGAGTATATGAAGACGAACACGCTCGAGGTCATGAACCAGGGCGTGCGCCTGGCTCATGAGACATGGGAACTCGCCCGCTCTATGCTGCCGAACTGGAGCGATGATGCCATAGACCGGTATGTTCCGCACCAGGTGAGTGTGAAGAACATCCAGTTGATGTGCGACAAGCTCGGGATCTCACCGGAAAAGCAGCAGTTGAACTACATGACTCTCGGCAACATCGGCCCGGCCGCAATTCCCATAACTCTCAAGATGGCCGATGAGGAGGGACGGCTCCATCCCGGTTCCCATGTAGCACTTCTGGGGATCGGCAGCGGCCTGAACTGCTCGATGGCGAGCATC
Organism: bacterium ADurb.Bin374; assembly: GCA_002068715.1. Next base: position 401 of record MWAR01000165.1, on the reverse strand, counting down.
ACCTGGTAAATCGTTCACCTGCCCTTCGGAAAAGGATTCAGCAGTCTGTCGCAGGCGCGAGCAGCCGGCCCCGGGCATCCGGCGGCAAGAGCAGGAAAAGAATCGGTATCGCGCGGGTGCGAAGATACCTCAGCGACCCGAAAAAATATCGTTAAGAAATTCATGCATCGTGCCGATGAGGCCGAGGTGACTCAGTGTGTCCGGCGAACCGGACAGCAAGGAGCGAGGCATGAGCAGAAACACCGCGATATTGGCCCTGGCTGCGTCTCTGCTGGCTCTGCCCGCGGGCGCGCAGGAATACCTGCAGCCCGAGGTCCAGAGCCAGCTGAAGCAGTCGGGGTTCAGTAGTTCCTTCATCTCCAGCGTCAGGCGCCAACCGGTCAACCCATACCGGCGTGTCG
>MWAR01000164.1 GCA_002068715.1 bacterium ADurb.Bin374 | reverse complement strand
GGGCCGTGGGGGCTGCCGCAAACGCTTCGGGCATGGCAGGCGCAGCGGCCGGCGAGGTGGTCGCGAAAGTCGCGGCGAGGGCGTTCTGCAGGGGGCGGCCTGTCATGTCTGTCACTCCCTGGGTGATGATCACGCGATACGAACGGTTCGCGTCGAGCACGCCGACGGGGGTGAGCATCGCGCGCTTCTGGCCGCTCAGATACTGGATTTTCGCGGGCACGGGGCCAAAGTCGTCCTCGACCCGGAAGGTGAACTCGTTCAGGGTTTCGGGCCGGACTTCCTGGTTGAAGGCCACCGTCACCGGCTGGCTGAGGTTGGTGACGACGGCGCCGCTCTGCGGCGACATGCCGACCAGTTTCAGCGGAATTGCCGCCTGCATGGCGATGCCGCCGTAGGCGTCTGCCGGAGGGGCGTCGAACGAGGCGTTGTTGACCAGGCCCTGGCGACGTGCGGGAGCCGCGACCGGCAGAGCGGCATCGCTGGGCGTTTCCTCGAGAACATTGTCGGGAACGGCCACGTCGACGCCACTCGAACTGCCTCCCCCGATGCGGAAAGGAATGACGGTGTTCTTCGGAAGTCTGGCGCCCGAGCTTCCCGCGAGCGTCTGGCTGATCGCGATGCCATACTCGTTGCCGGATTTCAGGGGCTGGCGGGGAACCAGCGTCAGGGTTTTCAGGTCGCGCGACAGGCGGTAATCGACGCCGACCGTTTCCCGGTTGCACATCAGTTTGACCGGGGCATCCTTGAGGGAGGTGATGTCGAGCGCTTCGCTGAAGCTGACTTCGAGGGGATTCTGCGGGTTGATCACGCCGCCGGACATGTTGGCGTTGGTGATCAGCAGTCTTGCGGCCGCTGCGCTGCCCATGTCGGTGGGCATCACGGCTGCCGCGGCAGTCTGCATCGGAGCGTTCACGGCGCTCTGAACGCCGGTCGAGCGCACGCCGCCAGCGGAAACGCGGAAATTCCACATCTTCTCGGCCGTTCCGCTCACGCCATCGCCGAAACTGAGCTGGGCGGTATACATCTGGCCTGGCTGAAGACCTGCCTTGGGCTTGAACATGACCTGGCGCGCGGCGGGATTGTAAAACAGCTCACCCTCGACGGGCTGGCCGTTCTTGAACAGGTTGAGGTTGATCGTCTGATAGAACGCCTGAGATACGGTTCCGCCGAACTCGACCGTCAGGGGCGTGGCGGCCGAAACGTCCGAGGCCATGTCCGCCGGAACGGTCTTGACGACCTGGACCGCCTGGCCGGCGTTGGCCGACATGCCGAATGCCGCGGTGGTATACAGCGCGGGGCCGGCACCTACCAGCAGGGCTCCCAGGACGACGGTTCGAATTCCACGGTTCATGATGCTCCTCCTCGAAAGGTCCAGACGATTCGGTATCATCATCGGCAAAATCAACCGCAACCTTTACCCCCATTGTCCGAACTCGGGGGCATCCCCTCATCGTATCGACAGTGCCATCCCCCGGATTTGCCCTGAGAAGGGAGGGTGTGGTATAATCCCCGAACCCGGTCATGATATCTGCCCGGATTTCAACGGCCGCAGGTCACCGAAGGAGTTTTCCGCCATGGGTATCGATGTCGCAACCTTCACCAAGCAGCTTCGCGAAGACGGGATCGAAGCCGCCCGCCGCGAGGCCGAAAAGATCCTGGCCGATGCGAAGGCGAAAGCCGAACACGAAAAAGAGCAGGCCAGGGCCGCGGTCCGCCGCATGGTCCAGGAAGGGGAGGCCGAGATCGCCCGGCACCGGCAGAAAGTCGAGGCGGAGCTCAGGCTTGCCGCCCGCGACCTTGTTCTCGATGTGAAGAAGCGTCTGGAAAACCTGACCCGCGGCCTTCTGCAGCCGGTCATCGCCGAGAAACTGTCGGCGGCTGATGTCGTCGAATCCTCTCTCCGGGAGCTCCTGAAAACCCAGAAGACCGGACGCGAATGGGAAGCCTCGCTTGGTCCCGTCGTCGGCGCGAAGCTGACCCAGGCAGCGCTGAGTGATCTGTTCAAAACCGCGGACGGCCGTGTGAAGCTCGGCGAGACGCTCAAGACGGCCGGCTTCACCCTGCGCGACACCGCTTCCGGCGAAGTCGTCGAACTGACCGAAACCTCGGTCGCCGACGCTTTCGGCCGCCTGGTCGCGCCCCAGCTCCGTGCCCTCCTGGACAAGTCCGAAAACGCCGGAGCCTGAGTCGCAACCGTGAGCGCGCGACTCTACTACCTTCTTGCCGCCCTGCCGCCCCTGCCGGGGTTCGGCGAGCCGCTTCCGTGCAGGCTCGACGATGTGCTCGCGGCCATTCGCGCCGAGGAGGAGCCGACGCTCGACACCCTCGCGAACTGTTTCTCCGTCGAGCCGGCCCTGCGCGCGATGCAGAAAAGCCGCCTGGTGGGGCATCTGCCCGAACCGCCGGCCGACCTGATGGAGCTTCTGCCCGACTGCATCCGGGAACGTGTCGCCCTCTGGCCGTCAAGAGAAGAAGAAGTCGCCTGGCACGAGAGCGTTTGCTTCGCCTGGTTCGAGTTCATGCACCAGACGGGCCACGCCATCGGATCCAGGCTGCTTCAGCGCTGGAGTGCCTGGGAAATGACCCTCGCCGTGTATCTGGCGAACGCCCGTGATACCGGGGAATCAGCCCCGGCGAAGGAGCGCCCGGTCTCGCCCGAGGCCCCGGCCTTCGATTACGACGGGCTGGTGGCCGAATGGCACAACGCCGCCGATCCGATGATCGGTGAGCACAAACTCGACGAGGCCCGGTGTGCCTTCCTCGCCTCGGAATCGACCCGCTACTCGTTCGAGATCGACGAACTCGTTCTTTATCTGCTGAAGCTCAGACTGCTGTCCCGGTATGCGGCTCTCGACCGGGGCACGGCGCTCAAGATCCTCGAGGAGGTCACCGTCCTGTGAGTGTATCCGGACGAATCGCTACAATATTTGGAAATATGGTTACCGCCGAGTTCGACGGCGCTGTCCGGCAGAATGCCGTGGCTTACTGCCACCGCGCCGACGGCGTCCGGCTGATGGCCGAGATCATCCGCATCCGCGGAAACCGCGCCGACATGCAGGTGTTCGAGCTGACCCGCGGCCTGAAGGTGGGTGATACGGTCGAGGTGACCGACGAACTGCTCTCTCTCGAACTCGGGCCCGGCTTGCTTGGCCAGATCTACGACGGACTGCAGAACCCGCTTCCGGTGTTTGCCGAGAAGGTCGGCAAGTTCCTCGAGCCCGGCAACTACTTCAAGCCGCTGAGCCGCGAGACGAGATGGGAGTTCACCCCGCTCGCGAAGATCGGAACCACGGTGCGTGCCGCCGACGCGCTCGGCAAGGTGAAGGAAAGCATCTTCGACCACTACATCTTCGCTCCGTTCGATCTCGAGGGCGAATGGAAGCTCAAAAGCCTCGTCGGCGCAGGCTCCTATACGGTCGAGCAGAAGATCGCCGAGCTCGAGAACGCGGAGGGGAAAACGATAGCGGTCGATATGATCAACCGCTGGCCCGTTCGCATCCCGCTGACCCATTATGCCGAGCGGCTTCTGCCCGTGACACCGCTGGTCACGAAACAGCGCATCATCGATACGTTCTTCCCGATCACGCGCGGGGGCACCTACTGCATTCCCGGCCCGTTCGGCGCCGGCAAGACCGTCCTGCAGCAGATCACCAGCCGTCATGCCGAGGTCGACGTCGTCATTTCCGCGGCCTGCGGCGAGCGCGCCGGCGAGGTCGTCGAGACGCTGCGCGAATTCCCCCATCTGACCGACCCGCGCACCGGCAAGACGCTGATGGAGCGCACGATCATCATCTGTAACACGTCGAGCATGCCCGTAGCTGCCCGCGAATCCTCGGTCTACACGGCCGTGACGCTCGGTGAATACTACCGGCTCCAGGGCCTTCACGTGCTGCTGCTGGCCGACTCGACCTCCCGCTGGGCCCAGGCCCTGCGCGAGATGAGCGGCCGTCTCGAGGAGATCCCCGGCGAGGAAGCCTTCCCGGCTTACCTCGAGAGTTCGATTGCCCGTTTCTACGAGCGCGGCGGCTCGGTGAAGCTGCGCGACGGCCGCGAGGCCTCGCTCACGATCGGCGGCGCCGTCAGCCCCGCCGGCGGCAACTTCGAAGAGCCGGTCACACAGGGCACCCTCAAGGTCGTCGGTTCGTTCCTCGGCCTCTCGTATGCCCGTTCCTACGCCCGCCGCTTCCCCGCGATCGATCCGCTCGAGTCCTGGTCGAAATATCACGGCATCATCGACGAGAAGAAAGTCGCGTGGGCCCGCTCGTTCCTGCGCCGCGGCCGGTCCGTCTTCGAGATGATGCAGGTCGTCGGCGAGGAAGGCACCTCGATGGACGATTACGTCGTCTATCTGAAGAGCGAGTTCCTCGACTCGGTGTATCTGCAGCAGAACTCGTTCGACGAGGTCGACGCCGCCTGCCCGCCCGAGCGCCAGAAAGACCTGTTCGGCCGTGTCTGCCGCGTGCTCGAGCACGAGTTCATGTTCGCCGACAAGGACAAGGCACGCGACACCTTCTTCACGCTCACCGAGCAGTTCCGCAACTGGAACTACGCAAAGAGCGGCTCGGATGCCATGAAGGATTCCGAAACGAAGATCGCGTCCTGCCTGCAGGCCGACAAGGAGGCCGCCCATGCGTAAATACTACACCCGCATCGACCGCATCGCCGGAAACGTCGCCATGCTCAAGGCCACCGGCGTCGGCTTCGAAGAACTTGCCGTCGTCGAGGGCCGCGTCGGCCGCTCGCTCGCCCAGGTCATCAAGGTGTCGGGCGAGGATGTCTCGCTCCAGGTCTTCTCGGGAACCCGCGGCCTGTCCACCGGCGACCGCGTGAGCTTTCTCGGCTCGGCGATGCGCTTCAGCTTCTCCGAAGACCTGTTCGGCCGCATCTTCACGGGCGGCGGCGAGCCGCGCGACGGCCGCAGCACGCTCACCGAGAACCTGATCGAGGTCGGCGGTCCCGCCGTCAACCCGGCCGTGCGCCTCATGCCCAGCCGCATGATCGCCACGAACATCCCGATGATAGACGTGTTCAACACCCTCGTCGAGGGTCAGAAACTGCCGATCTTCTCGATTCCCGGCGAGCCCTACAACGAACTGCTCGCGCGCATCGCCCTCCAAGCCGAGGCCGACGTCATCGTGCTCGGCGGCATGGGCCTCAAATACGACGAATACCTGTATTTCAAACAGCGGCTCGAGGACGGCGGCGCGCTTTCGCGCACCATCATGTTCGTCCACACCGCCTCAGACCCGGTCGTCGAGTGCATGCTCACCCCCGACATCGCCCTCACCGTCGCCGAACGCTTTGCCGTCCAGGGAAAACGCGTGCTGGTCCTGCTCACCGACATGACGAACTTCGCAAACGCGCTCAAGGAAATAGCGATCACGATGGAACAGATTCCCTCGAATCGCGGCTATCCGGGCGATCTGTATTCCCAGCTGGCTTCGCGGTACGAGAAGGCCGTCGTGTTCGACAACGGCGGCTCGCTCACGACGATGGCCGTCACGACGATGCCGGGCGACGACGTCACCCACCCGGTTCCTGATAACACGGGCTATATTACGGAGGGCCAGTTCTACCTGAAGGGCGGCTGGATCGAGCCCTTCGGCTCGCTCTCGCGCCTCAAACAGCTCGTCAACGGCCGCACCCGCGACGATCACCGCGCGATCATGGACGGCTGCATCCAGCTCTACGCGAAGTGTCGCGAAACCCGCGAGAAGCGTGCCATGGGCTTCGAGATGTCCCCATGGGACCTGAAGCTGATCCGGTACGGTGAGCAGTTCGAGCAGCGGATGATGGACCTGTCGGTCAACAACACCCTCACCGTCGCTCTCGACCGGTGCTGGGAACTCCTGGCCGAGGTGTTCGAGCCGCGCGAGACCGGCATTCGGTCCGCGCTGTGCGAGAAATACTGGCCGAAGAAGGCAGGCGCCGCCATCGAGACTGCCGCCCTCGAACTCCAGTAACGTCGGAGAACCCCGCAGATGGCTGAAAAAATTAAGAAGACCCGTCCGGAACTGCTGAAGCAGAGACGATCGCTGGCCATGTTCCAGCGGTTTCTGCCGACGCTTCTGCTCAAGAAACAGCAGATCCAGATGGAGATTCTGAAGGTGCGCACGCAGCGCACGCGCATTCGCGAGGAGATCGACCGTATGGTTCGCCAGATCGAGCCGTGGCTCACCCTCTTCAGCGAGAACCTGCCCGGTCGTGTGACCGATCTGGTGCGCGTGAAGAGCCTCGAACGCGGTGAGATGAACGTCGCGGGCATCCGTCTGCCGGTCCTGAGGCAGGTCGAGTATGAGATCGCCCCGTACAGCCGGCTCGTGATGCCGGCGTGGGTCGATGCCGGCGTCGAATTCGTGAAGAACCTGCTCCAGGAGCGCGAGCGGCTCAGAATTCTCGTCGAGCAGGAGCGGCTGCTCCAGTCAGAGCTTCGCAAAGTCACGCAGCGGGTGAACCTCTTCGAAAAGGTGATGATCCCCCGCGCGAAGGAAAATATCCGCACCATTCGGATCAACCTCGCCGAAGAACAGACCGCGGGTGTAGGCCGTTCCAAGATCGCCAAGGGCAAATCCGCCGGCGGGGAGGAGGGCGCATGATCCAGGAAATGCGTCGCGTGTATATCGCGGCTCGCCAGGGTGACCGTCAGGCCGTTCTTGCGGCTCTGTTTGCCGCCGGGGTGGTGCATGTCGAACCGGCTCGCCCCGACGCGGTGAAGCCGCCTGCCGAACTGGCGCATGACCTGACGCGGGGCGAGAAGGCCCTCCAGGCGATCGATGCCGTCGAGCCGGCCGTCGATGCCGTCGCGGCACCGCCGGGAACCCCTGCCCGACTCATCGACGAGGTGCATGCTCAGCTCGTGCTGATCGAACGTCTCCACACGGACCGCCAGGAACTCGAGCGCGAACTCGCTCAGGTGAAGCCCTGGGGCCGCATCAGCCAGCCAGATCTGGAAAAACTCGCCGTGGCGGGGCTTACCGTCCGCTTCTGCCTCTGTCCCCCGGCGTATGTCGCTGAATCTATTTCTGCAGATATTATACAGGGGATCAGCGTTACGGACGGCGTGCTGGCGGTTCTTGCCGTGGGCCGCGGCCCTGTCGAGGTCAGGCCGCCCGCGCAGATGGTTCCCACCCCGCCCCGGGATGCCCCGGAGATCGAGGCGGCTCTCGCCACCCTCAGGGAGGAAGAGCGGCGCCTGTCCGGCCAGCTCCGCGAGCTCGCCATGCGACGCGAGGATGTGCGGAGTTATCTTGTAGAGCTGAAAGAGCGTATCTCGTTCCAGACAGTCGAAGCCGGCCTCGCGGAAGAAGGCCCCGTTTTCGTCATGCAGGGCTGGGTGCCGGAAAACCGGGTCGAGGCGCTCCACACCGCTCTCGAGGGAACCCGACTTCCCGTCGGTGTCGTGGCGCAGGTGCCGGCCGACGACGAGGCACCGCCGACGGCGTTCTCGAACTCGCCCTGGGTGCGGCCCGTCGAGTGTCTGTTCACCCTGCTCGGCGTCACGCCGGGGTATCGCGAAGCCGACATCAGCCCGGCGTTCCTGCCGTTCCTCACCATCTTCACCGCGATGCTCATCGCGGATGCCGGATACGGCATCGTGGCGTTCGTCGCCCTGCTGGCGGCCCGGAAACCCCTGATCTCACGGGGCGTGCCGGAGCAGGTGCTGACGCTGTTCACGATCCTGTTCGCGGGTGTCGCGGGCTGGGGCGTTTTGACGAACGCCTGGTTCGGGGCGCCGCTGATGAACAAATCGCTGCTCCTGACCGGAGACCAGTCGAAGGACGAGCTGTTCCTGAAGCAGATGTGCTTTCTCATCGGCGCCGTTCACCTGACGATCGCGCATGTCTGGAAGATCCGACGTGCCGCGCTCGGTCTCCCGATGATCGCGGAAGCCGGGTGGGTCCTGTTCATCTGGGCCATGTGGGCGCTGGTCGAAGTGCTAGTGAACGGGAGCCCGGCGCCTTCCTGGATGCTGCCGCTGTTCGGCGTCTCCCTGTTCATGATCGTCCTGTTCACGGACTTCTCGTGGAACCTGTTCGCGGCGGTGGGGAAGGGGCTCGGCGCCGTCGCTCTCAACGCGGCGAGCTTCCTCGGGGATATCATCAGCTATATCCGTCTCTGGGCCGTCGGGCTGGCCGGAGGCGTGCTGGCGGCGAGTTTCAACGAGATGGTGCGGCCGCTTCCCCTGCTGCTCGTCGTCGTGATCCTGGTCGCGGCCCACATGCTGAACTTCGCGCTGGGCCTCGTCGCGATCTTCGCGCACGGGGTGCGGTTGAATCTTCTCGAGTTCTCGAATCATCTCGGTATGGAATGGACGGGGCGTGGCTACGACCCGTTCGGCAAAAAGTAAGGAGCTGAATCATGATCGAACTGCTTGGCTTGTTTTCCTGTGGTCTCGTTCTCGGCCTCGGTGGCCTGGGAAGCTGTCTCGGCATAGTCGCCGCCGGTACCGCCGCGGCCGGCGCCTGGGCGAGCGAAGGCAAGGCCGGCAAGAGCCTGTCCTTCCAGTACATCATCATGGTTGCCGCCCCGATCAGTCAGACGCTGTATTCGATGATCGCCATGCTGACCATGATCAAGGTCGCGGCGAATCCCGCCAATTCCCTCCTCTGCCTCGGCGTCGCCGTGGGAACCGGCATGCTCGAGCTGTTCTCCGCCTGGTATCAGGGCGTCATCGGCGCGGCCGGGGTGCGGTGCATGGCCGAGAACGGCGGGAAGGGCTTCGGTCTCATCATCATCGCCCTCGGTATCATCGAGACCGTCGGCATCTTAGGCATGGTGTTCGGCCTGCAGATCCTCAACTCTCCGCTCGCCAAGGCGATCGTGGAAACAGGTGCCGCGGCTGCTGGCGCGCAGTAAGCCTTTTTTGCCGGCGAAGTGTCTTCAGCTTCGCCGGGCCTGAACATCGGGTTTTACGGCCAAATACCGGAAACCCGATGTTTTGTTTTTGGAACCCCTCCGGGAACGTCGCTTCTTCATGATTCCCGCAAGACAAAAGCCAGCTTCTCGTTCCCGTTCGTGCTGTGCCTGTCGAAGCACGAGAGGCTCTCGCGCTACGACAAACTCAGAGCGAATGGAGGGGATTCTGCAGGATCAACGAGAGCGTCTCGCCCGAACGGTTCAGGCCTGGTGTTTTCGGAAATGTCGAAGCCAGGCGAGGAATTTTTCGGTCTGGGAGCCGATCAGCTCGGTCAGGAGGATCGCCTCGCGATCCTGGTAGTTCTTGAGGGCGAACTCCGACAGCAGGTTGAGACAGCCAGGGTCGCTGAACAGTTCGAGCAGACGGTCGAAATGACGCCTGAACTCCTCGGCTTTTTTCTGTCGCTCTTCGGTCGAAAGGCTGGGACGCCGGAGTTTGAGCCGCTCGAGGAGTGACAACGGCTGGTTGAACAGCTGGGAGAGACAGGTGGGGCCTCGCGGCTGGCGGGCCCAGATATACAGGATGTCGAGCATCGCGGTAAACCGCACGTCGCGGTCGTGCGAGCTCAGTCGCGGGAGCAGTTCGCTGAGATCGCGCTTGCGGATGACGACGCGCTGGCTGTACTTCCCGAAGCCCTCGATGAAGCCGCCGACGACGTCGGACCAGAGCTTTGCCTGAACGATGCTCGGGATACCGAGCAGGTTGCCGACGGGCGCGAAGGCCGTCGCGAACGGCCATGCCAGGACCGTGCGGAAGAAATTCGCCCGGATGACCCGGCGGTCGAAGTTGCGTAGCCTGTTGTGGGTGCTGATGTAGATCCCGTTCGCCATGCAGAGGAAGAAAAACTTGGCGGCCTCGAACAGGAAGCCCGCCTTTTCGAGCGGCCAGTTATCGTCGAACGCTATTTTCACGAAGCCCAGGATCGGAACGCTGAAACCTGTCCAGAATAAAGACTGAGATATATTATCGAAGTTGACGTTCCGCAGACTCCAGTTCCGGATCAGGATGCCGGAACTGGCGAGCAGATCGACCAGCATGTTCCGGGTGCCGGTGATCAGGAACCAGATCACGGCGAACATCACGCCGGCCAGCTGGCCGAACTGGTAGTTCATGAACGAGAACGCGACGACGAACCCGATGGCGATGCGCCAGAGGCTCTTGAGACCGGGATTCAGATACGCCCAGAACTCGCCGGGCGGAACGAGGTCGAGCGCTTCCTCGTCTCCGACCATGTTCCGGAACGGTTTGCCGATCTTTCCCATGCAGACGACATCCGATGCGCTTCCGATCGGCGCTTCAGGGCTGTCATCCTTCTTCCCGCCGTGGATGACGAGGTCGGCGATCGGCCGGGGCACCTTGTAATGCGACTCGAGAAACTCGTGACGCACCGACTCGGGAATATCGTTGACCTTGATGAAGCCCATTCCCGGAATCGTCGTATCACGGCCGGTCGAATCGCTTCCGCAGACGGGAATCATCTGCCGACGGGAAGTGAGTTCCCTGGCCTTTTTGACCTGTTCCCGGACGCCGCCCGTGATGCCGTGCTGCTCGAGGAAGTTCACGATGTCGTCCTCGGTGCCGTTGTTGAGCAGGTAGATGAACTTGTTGAAAATGATGAGGTCGTTCGGGTTCCGTGCTGAGCTGTCGCGCAGGTTCAGGGTCTCGATGTGCGAGATGCGGGCGAAATGCTTGAGCATGTGCAGCATCGAGTCCTTGAGGCCGATCTCGAGGGGGTGGATCATGACGATCCGGCCGCCCTGGCTGATGAGCGTGTCGAGAATCGGCTCTTCTTCGGCGAATTCGCTGTCGTAGTCGACGACGTCCCGGCCCTCCATGTAGGCGGTTCTCAGACTTTCCGGAGTCATCGTCTCATACTGCTCACGCACGGACTCATACTGCGAAGAGATGTTTTTGAACTCCCACTCGCTGTAGATTCCACGTGCGAGGCGATCTTCGGCGGCCAGAACCTGCGCCTTCAGTTGAAGGACGCGACGCTGGAGTATGTCGCGGAATTTCTGGAACAGCAACTCGCCGATATGGACCCTGGAAATCTGGCCGCAGGCGACGATCCGGTCCAGTTCCTCGAGGGTGAGGGGCGGGAACCAGCAGGGGCTGTCGGGCTCCCAGCCCGAGTTCAGCCGGGGTCGCTGGAGCGTGTTGAATCGCTCGACGGCGGCGACCATCGTTTTGTGGCGGCTCGCCGCGTTCGTCCGGAGGCCGCTCAGAAACGGCGTGAAGATCATCCGGCGTTCGTCGAAGAAGGCGAAAAACTGCTTGCTGTCATCAGTCTCGGGCGGCACATACATGTAATGGCGACGGGCACCGCTCGGGCCGACGCTGAACTCGATGCCGATGTTGACCTTGATGCCGAGCAGGTTGCCGGCGGTGATCGCCTCGTGGATCATGCGCCTCTCGTCGAGGTTCGCATACACGATGGTGAGCCGCGAAATGCCCTTCACGAAAGCGTCGAGAAGCACCTGCGTCGGGGTTTTCCGGCCTTCCGACAGAAAGTCGTGGACGTGGTCGTCCCAGCCCATGTTCAGCTCTCGAAGCGGCTTTTCCTCTTCGGGGACCTCGACCAGATGGAGCTTGTTCAGGAACCGGCGGACGACAGTTTCCTGGCCGAACGAGACCAGGCCGAAGTCGGCCATGGCTTCCATCTGGCGCCGGCGGTTACTGCGCGATTTGACGACCTCTTTCATCAGGTCGATCTGGATGCGCGCCGTGTTCAGCGGCATGTTGATCGTCTTCGCGTGCAGAGACTGGTCGACCAGCATCGAGAGTGCCGCAAGGCGTTCCTCGGCGGAGTTCGGAGAAAGGTCGCGCGCGATCTTGATATAGGCGCCCGCGATGCTGAGACGCCGCTTGCCGAAGTCGCGGACGAAGCCGCCGGGGTGGGAAAGGTGCCTGACGTTCAGTCGGGTCGGGGGCTCGTCGAGCTTGTGGTTGACGGCATCGACCAGCGACTCGATCTCGCTGTTGAAGCTCAGCAAGTTGATCAGATGGGACATCAGACCGACAGCCGTGTCGTGAGAGGTTTGCAGCAGCCAGCGGAGCATGTTCCGATCCAGATCCTTTCCTTCGATGCCGGCGTCAGCCGGATGCGGTGCCCGTGCGGTTGCGCCTTTTGCGCATAACACAAAAAGGGAAAACCCGACCTTTCCCCGGCTTTCTTCATAGTCGGGGCGAACGCAACAGGGTTTCCCTCGGACCTCCTCATTATAGCCTCGCGGGAGGGATAATTCAATCGGAAAAGGTGTGATATAATCATTTCATTCATCCCGTCCCGGAGGTTTTTCCATGGCACGACTATTCGGTACCGATGGTGTTCGAGGTGTGGCCAACCAGTATCCCCTGACGGCTGACATGGCTTTCCGGATCGCCCAGTCCGGGACCCGCCACCTGCTCCTCAACCACAAGAAGCACGATCGGCCGATCTTCGTCGGCAAGGACACCCGCCTGTCCGGCGACATGCTCGAACACGCGGTGGCGGCCGGCATTGCCTCGATGGGGGCCGAAGCCCGCCTTCTCGGCGTGGTTCCGACGCCCGCTGTTGCCTTCATTACGCGCGAAATGCAGGGCCTTGGCGGAATCGTCATCAGCGCTTCCCACAACCCCTTCCAGGACAACGGCATCAAAATTTTCGGCGCCGACGGATATAAAATATCAGACGCTACGGAAGACGCCATCGAGAAGGATGTGACCGGCTCCTCCTCGTTCAGTCTTCCGACCGGGGAAAACCTGGGCTGCGTGACGATCGATACGACCTCGGCGCAGTTCTGGCTGTCCCATCTCGCGAAGATTCTCGGCGACTCCCACGGGGCGAAACGCCTCAAGGTCGGCCTGGACCTGTCGAACGGCGCCCTGGCTCCCTGGGCCGTGAAATTCTTCACCGATCTTGGCTTCAGCGTCGATGCGATCGGCAACTCTCCCGATGGCCGGAATATCAATGCGAACTGCGGATCGACGCATATCCAGCACCTTGTCGAGATGATGGGACGCGAGCATTTCGACGTCGGCTTCGCCTTCGACGGAGATGCCGACCGGGTTATCGCGGTGACGAGCCAGGGTGACATCATCGATGGCGATTATATACTGGCTATTACAGCAAAATATCTGAAACAGCAGGACAAACTACCGGGCAACTCGCTCGTCACGACCGTCATGAGCAACCTCGGCCTCGATCTGGCCATGAAGGGCCTCGACATCAAGGTGCTCAAGACGAAGGTCGGCGACCGGTTCGTTCTCGAGGAGATGAAACGCACCCAGACGATCGTCGGCGGCGAACAGTCCGGCCACATCATCCTGTCCGATTACGCCACCACCGGCGACGGTCTGCTGACGGCCTGCTTCATTCTCAAGATCATCCGCGACACCGGCGCTTCCCTGAAGGAACTCAGCGAAGTGATGATGAAGCTTCCCCAGGTTCTCGTGAACATCCGGGTCAAGAGCAAAAACTTCGAAACGGTTCCCCAGATCCAGGAGGAAATCAGGCATTCCGAGAAGAAGCTCGCCGGCCGTGGCCGGGTGCTGGTCCGCCCCTCCGGAACCGAGAACCTCGTGCGTGTGATGGCCGAAGGGCCTGACGAACGCGAGATCCGCCATCTCGTCGACGGGATCGCGAAGGCGATCTCGAATCATCTCTGCTGACGGCGAGACGGTGCGGATGATGCAAGAGCACGGCTCGATAAGACGCCTTTCGCGGCGGCTTGTCGTTCTCTTCGCCGCCGCTTTGTTGTTTGCGCCGGGGTGCGGTCGTAAACCGCAGGTCCCAGGCATGAATGGCCCCGGGAAGCAAGGGCTGGAATCTGCCGCCCAGGCTGGTCTGGCTTCCGGCACGACCTCGCCGGCAGGTGCCGGGAATGGTGCCGTCGCATCAGGCGGCGCGGTTCTGCCGGGCCGCGGCGAAACGCAGAAGGCACCCATGGCTCCCGCCGTCAGGCGCGAGTTCGAGCGGCGGTACGAAAAAGGCATCGAACTTCTCGAAAAGCAGGAATACGGCGAAGCATCACGCATTTTCGAGCAACTCCTCACCGAAAGTTCCGATCCGCAGGACGCGAGCATTGCCGCCTACTGCCTTGCCGAGATCTGCTTCCGGAACAAGTCGAATGTTCGGGCTCTCGAACTGTTCAAGGAAATCATCGAGAAGTATCCCG